>DATBGR010000054.1:0-17189 GCA_036557905.1 Nitrososphaeraceae archaeon
AGAATTCGAATTTGAGTAAATGTCAAAGGACTGTAGTAATTTTACCCGGCTAAGAATCTAGATTAATCCTTCAATTCACTATAATTGTTCCCTTCATCCAAGGATGAAACACATCAGCATAATGATATGTTCCTGGCTTAGTGAAGGTTACCTCAAAACTGGTCAAGGCACCTGGATATCCCTTTTCTAGTCCTTTTGGCAGCAACCAGCCAGAGTTGATATATTTTTCAGTTCCTAGGACAGTATAAGAACCAGTTGAGTTCTTCTGGACAATTTTAGAGGCTAATCCATTTTGATCAATTACTATCGGCTCAATTGCTCTCGAATTAATTGCTAATATGGTTGTTGGTTTACCGAGGTCTTGCTTAAGCAAAGGCATGCTGTTCTCCCCCGAAGTAATATTTTTGATTTGCGTAGTATTTGAGATTATTAAAGGGATAATCAGTGATATAGCCGATTTATTATCGAGGACAAATGTGATGGTATGTGGTTCAGGAACTGTTGCAGGATTGGACCAGATAATTTTCTGTCCACTTTTGACATTAAGGATGGCTGGACTAAACTGGGGAACTGGTAGGGCTAGACCAGCTCTGATAGTTATTGGTCGAAGCGAAGATTGTTCTGTAGTGTGAAGTCTAGTTGCATTTGTTTTAATCACGCTACTATTCCCAAGGTTATTTTGACTCGATGAATTTGTAGTCCTTCCTTGGGATGAGTTCTCTATTGAACCCAAAGTCGACGGTACGGCATTTGTAATCTTTGATTTATTTACAGCAAGTAATGTGAGGGACTTTGTCGACGTATTTTTCGGAGATAGATTCACCGGGGCCTCCTTTTGGGGAGTCGTCACAGAACCAGCAGGAACTATTGGTTTTAGCGGTCTGATAATAGAAGTCTCAGAATGGGTAACGTTATTCGTGATTCCCTGTTTCGTGTTAGTTGTCGGGTTTGATGATAGTTCGGAGCCATTTGATTTTGAGCTTGATGGTCCAGACTGTCCATTATTATTAGTATATATTACATTTTCGCAGTCGTTTGTCTTTGTATCTCCTTCTGATGGGTTAAAATCTCTAATCGTGTCATTGCCAGCGCCGCAGTCAAAATGATCTGCGCCGGGTCCACCTACAAGTATATCATTACCAGCATTTCCAAATATCTTGTCATTGCCTTTTCCACCATATATGATGTCATTTTCTGACCCTCCACTAAGAATATCATTTCCTTCTCCACCACATATTGTTGATTTGCCATGACCATTATTAGTGGAAATTACAGATTGACTATTGCCATTGCTATTACTAGAGGTTATCGTGGACGATGAACCTGATGAAGAGCTTGAGCTATGTGATGAAATAACAGTCGAACCTACGCCGGCATTACAGCCTTCTTTAACTTTATCTTTTGCCGCATCAATTATACTGTTGGCTAGATCATTGCCAAAATTGCCAAGATTACCTAAGTTGCCAAGATTACCTAAGTTACCAAGAGTCGAATCCGATGAAAGCGATTCGCTTTTCCCCAATGCTGACATGTAAATGGTAAAAAGCCCACCAATACACAAAACAGCTATAAATACAACTATAAATTCAGTTTTAAAGCCAAATAATGAACGCATATGTCATCTATCAGTTCATTCGTACTAATTATTTATTTTTTAGCTTAACACACTAGTTAGTTTCTATATTATTCTTAGATCATTTCTCATGTACGATTCTTATGGTAATAGGCATTGCCAATTATGCCACTGAATTTTTGATCGAACTCGATGGAGCATAGTAACCAGGAAGATGGAGTAATGATGGCGCTAGTCTTACATGGCACGACTTCAAAGATTTGCAAAGGGGTTCAAACTACGAGGCGGTAGAAGAATCGTAAAGATTAACTGTTATCGAACTACCAACTGGAAGCCTGATAGGCTCCTGGGTTGGGTTATACAATGCAAGGTCCAGAACAGTATTATTTCCAGTACTGGTTCTAGGTAACAGGGTATCCTGAGATATTTGTAACCCATAAATGCATTGTAGCCCAGGACTTGACATTTCATTTATGGGTCGTGCTTGATCGCTTATTGGTTTTAGCCTTGGTAAGTAACCCGCTAATATCAAAACACTGCTTTTCATGTTCGAATTACACGGAAGCCTTGCCACTAGATTACCTGTGACATTCCCGTTAACGATCGAATCATACAGATAAAGATAATCCTTCGATGGAATAAGTTGATTCGACAGGAGGATTGTGGATGTATGTGGAGTTACAAGTTGAACCTGTTCTGTTTTGTTTGATTCTTTGTTTGATGTGCTGTTTCCAATTTCGTTCATTGCCGTAGATAGTAAAGTCCTTGGGCTCATTATAGATCCTATAAGCGATTCTGCACTATGACTTGCTCTTGTACCCTCTACTGCGTTATCGTCGCCGCTAGACGGATTCGTCATAATATTAGACTTTGAATTTAAGCCATTCTGGAACCCAAAGGGCAGTTGTGAGGGGTCTGGGGCCTGCACATTTGAGCGTGAATTATTCGCTGCTGCTGTGGTTGTATTCGCATTAGTCATGGATCCATTTGAATTGCCAAGGCTGGTTGATGAGTTTTTGGTATCAAATGCTGAAAAATTCGGGACCTGATTCTGCACGTTTGAGCGTGAATTGTTCGCTGCTGCTGTGGTTGTATTCGCATTAGTCATGGATGCATTTGAATTGCCAAGGCTGGTTGATGAGTTTTTGGTATCAAATGCTGAAAAATTCGGGACCTGATTCTGAGAACTAGAGCTTGGATGAATTGGGTGAGGTGTATCAACAAGCTGGGCGGCTGCTGTAAAATTTTTAGGACTGTGGACTTTAGAATTTTGATGTAAATTACTTGACATAAACTCTCTAGGTACAGTATAGTCTGACCTGGCTACCAATGCCATGATTAATAGTAAACTTGTGATTGAAAGTGCCGAGGATATAAAGATCAGTGACCTTCTTTCGTTGGCACTAGAGTGCATGATTACTACTCCAATCGGTCTATAGTAAAAAGCAGAATTGTTATTTTTTTTTGATTCTTGTATGTCAAAAAGTCTCATAGGTTTTTAGCTTAAGGTACGTTCAGCAGGATTCTGAGGCATAGGTATAAAAATCACTCGCACAGAGTATCACGGACTTTCTCATGCAGATATCGAACTGTAATGATTTTGAATGATGTATAGATTGAGATTAGATTTAACACTTTAACTATGTCTGTTTACTGTCTAGTTTTGAATCGATCAGATCAATATCCCACTTGTCTTTTCTACGAATTTGCTCATCTCTCCTACAGTTTAACACGCCATCTCGTAGCAATTGTCTAACAATCCTTGCTGAAATTGGTAGGGCACCAGTAGCTCCTGGCGAATTATAGTTTAGGACATGGAGGGAGTTTTGATCTCTAAATTCAATCATCTCTGGTCGAAGTTTACCCTCAGTATCGACTAAAAGCGACCTTATCCCAGCTGTTCCTCGTCTGGTAAAGAGCGAGGGTCTCAAAATGGGCAAGAATTCTCTAACTCTATTTATCATCGCAGTTTTGGAAACAGAACTTATTAATTCCCTTCCAAGCAAATAGATGAATTGGCTGTTTAGCATAAGTTTCGGAATACCTTTATTTTTGGCAAGTTCAAGTACTTTGGGTATAGAACAATGCAAATTACTTTGCCATTTATAACTATAAGGACCAAACACGGGGACGGCATTTGGACCTACTTCATTGGATCCATCATATCTAACTATCCAATGTGGATCAAGAAATGGATATTCTGGAAACCTGGGTACAGAATAGATGCTCAACTTTGTTAGACTTTGATAATCCTGTGGGGCACGCCAATACTCCCCACGAAAATAGAGATTAGTGTATTCGTTTGCAATATTCAATTGATGTGCGATATTGACAGCATTGCCCCCTGAGGCATTGATCAAATAATTCGCATAGATCTTGAATTCTGATCTTCCGTAATTTCCACCCGCCTCGAATACATCAGATGACAGATGATCTTCCATGTTATCTTCGTTCTTGAGCCTATCAATCTTCCCACTATGTCCTATCGAACCGAAATTTGAATAATTGGGCTTAATTTGGACTTCTAACCCCCTATTATTTCTATTTACACTCATTACTCGCAATCCCGTAGCTACTGTACATCCAAAATCAGATGCATTATGTATTAGATGTTTAGCGATTGTTCCGTAATTGACCGACGCATCTCTTGAACAGTAAATCGCTGACAGGCACTTTACGTTTGGTTCAATTTTAGAAATTTCATTACTGTCGATCAAGAATAGCTCGTCGCCTTGTAAACCATTAGCAGACCCCCATTCGAGATATTTGTGAAGAATGTCTATCCCCTTTTCATGAGTAGCAACCGAAATCACACCGTCCAGCTTGAATGGTAACGCAAACATGCCACAATATTCACGCAGCATCTGAAATCCCAAATATGCCGCCCTTGCGAACAAACCTTTGTTGACGGGATCGTAAAGAAACGGAGCGTGAACTTTACCTGTATTTCTGCTGCTCGCATGCACTGCTATTTCTTGTTCCCTTTCAAGCAAAATGACACTATTTGATGAGGAAGCAGCAATAAAATAGGCAATCGACGCACCCAGGATACCACCCCCAATAATAACAACATCATAGTACTGCTTGAGCAATACTAGTAATAAATCCGCATCACGAATCTAAATAACTTTAGTTGGATTTTATTCGAAGCTGTTGAAACAAAATGAATAAGACATATCTCACTGCAAAAAAGATTACTCGCCTAATCTTAAAATTTGTCTGAGCCATAAAATGCCTCTTTAAATGGTTGATCCCAAAATCATTAAAAATATCAGGCAATTGATGATCTAAATATCATTCAAAGCCTACAATTTGTACTAATCAAATGATTTATGAATTTCACTGTAATAGAAATCAGATTTATGAGAGCGCATTATATCTCCTAATGCAGATAAATCATTACTACATTATGCTGTTTGAGAATTATAAGTATGAACAACAAAACAACCTACACAATCGTAGCTATTGCTACACTAGCTGCATTGTTGATAACCACAACGGCAGCAAGCAATGCTTATGCAGGGGGACACGGTCACCATAACCACTACTCTAAAACAAAACAATCTCAATCTCTAGCTCAGGCAAATGTTTGCGGAAATGGTAAGTTCCCAGTGAAAGTCGACTGCCAAAACGCAGGTTCACAGATTCAAGGCAAGCGTAATACAGCAGCAGTCGCAGCAGAACAGTAGAATTAGTATCATTGAGTAGCAAACTCCTTTTTATTTTTTGAAAAGTACCTCAACTAATTGTTGCAATTACACAGATAGGTTACATTTCTAATTGCCTACATGGGTTACACTTTGCTGCTTATTCTTGGTATGAATGGTCGATGTAATTAACCTTTGTAGAAACATCTCTGATGGAGTGAGGCCATTAATCCCTCCATGCTCTCTTGCTTCATTGTATGCTTTAACAAACGTATCGTACTTTAGTTTACCATCATCTATGTTTGGTATGTCTTCTAATGCTAGAAATTCACTATTTACTATCTTGTTATATGCTTCTATTTTTCCTTGCAACTGTGGATAAGAATTTGGAATTGGTTTATCATTGATATGATTGTGGACCAGAAAGCGTTTGAATATATTAGATGTAAACCGCTTTCCATTGTCGTGCATTATCATCTTAGGCTTACCATTAATGATTATCCAATCCTCTATTACGTTAAGAACATCTACTGACCTCTTTCTTTCAGACCATCTACTTGCTACTTTTCTGGAGCAGTCGTCTAAGCAGCTAATGATGTAATTTCTTTGACTGGAATTACTAAGATAGAATGGTCCTAGGATATCCATCTGCAGCATTTCATTTGGGTGTTTCATGGCAAACCGTTTGTACCTTCTTGTATATTGACACTTGAAGATGTTAAGACCATATCTTTTTAGTATCTTGTATATAGTTCGTGTACTTAATGACAATCCAATGACTCTTTTTAATCTAAACTTGATCCTGTTACATCCAAACCTTTTGGTTAGACGTAGATCAAGTATTGTCTCTTCTACTTCTGATGTTATCTTTCTGTACTTGATAATATGAGGTCTTTTGGAGTTGTCTAATAGACCGTCTATTCCTTTCTCTTTGTACCTCTTCTTCCAATTGTAGTAACTCTTTCTGGATGTACAGTATCTCTTGCAAATAATAGATACAGGCTCACTGGTCCATTCTTTTTCATGTATTAGATTAAACCTTGTTCTGATTTTCATATGGATACACATCCTTACAGAAGTGTAACCCATCTGTGTAAGATATAATGTCACCTATGTTAGCACGTACAACAAATAATCATGATGCTATCGGTAGATTTTGATACAGTACGACTAAAAAATATCATCTTTACGAGATTTAATTCAAATGTAACAGAATACTAGATGATTCAATCCATGTACTTCTCATACTTCTAGTCTAATCATTAAAGCACCCAAGCCAAATGAACTATTGTCGTATAGCTGAGGATTTTCAAAAACAATTTAAGCCAGTTTTCTTCTGTTGTATGAGAGAATTCAAATGTGACATCAGACGATTGTTCTAGCCACCTATTTTGTAAATTTTGAAAGTATATTGTCGCAAATCACGATATTTTAGATTTTTCAGAATACTATATAGCGTGTAAAAAAGATTACCACGGCAACTTGCCACTGCGGAAATAATGATTCAATGCATATCCAATCCCAATACACAGAAGAAATGCCATCGAACCCATCAAGAATCGTAACTTTTCCCGATTCACAAAATAGATGGTAATAGATCGCGAGTTATATCTTTAACCCGAAATTGACAACCTTGAGAGTTCGAAGGAGCTTGGTTTTTCGTATCAGTACTATGTATTCTGATCTATTAAAAACTGGTTATCTAAGCAATTCAATTCTACAATCGAACTCCTATTGCGAGGTGGTATTGTATGCACTTAAGACCCTCTTAAAACCGTATTTGAAGCTGTACTGCGAGAGTAGCAAGAGGCAGTCATCTAACATAACCATGCAAGAGTGATTATTCGAGTTTTGAAGGCAAGAATTTTTCAGTTAGAACGATTAACACTAGATTATGTTTTCCACGACAAAATGTAGACTTTGTGGTGATAAGGTTCGATTTGCGCTGAGGCATCTAAGAATGGAACATCCTGAAACGTTGCAAGATAGTGATATCATCAAACTAAGGATGTCAAAAATAATGAAAAAGTATTTTTCGTGATTCTCTCTAGAACTTGATTTCGACCGAATTAATAAATAGTCTCAAACATATAATAATGTAGTGAACAGCGGGATCGACGATGGCAAAATATCGTGAACGAAAGCATGATTTGTATTTTGGCCCAGAATTTGGGGGAAAATATGATAACAATGTTACTTCTCCGGCCTGGGATATAGAACTTGATGAATGGGAGTATAGGATCCTCATTGCCCTCAAGAGTAGCTCGAAGACAGAGAAGAGGTTATGCAAGGAAATAAAGCTTAACACTTCAATCGTCTCTGAACTTATTACTTCATTGATGGAAAAAGGATTGATCTCTAGTGCCAGAAAGAAGAAATTATTCTTATATTCAGCAGAGTACTTTTCGACGACTCTCGATGCCCTTAAGATCCTTCAAATCGAGGCTCGTCATCAAAAGAAGAATGGAGATGGCTTAATAGATTATATTTTAGCCTTTGCTAGTTATTGGCTGAGATAAAGAATCGACTGATTGTTGTTTTTCAGTAATATATTGTAGAATTTTTGGACCCTTAATTTGCTAAGGCTTCAGGAATGTAGTTTGATGTTGCCTGGCTAGACTCTTAACTACAGACACTAGAAAGAGATTTCAATTCAGCCATTAGTTGCAATCAGATATTGGATATTTTCAGAATTTGGTGAGTCATTAGTGCAAATTTCAAGATTAATTAGTTTATTATCAATAAGTTTTGAATTCCGGTCTTAGACCTTATGTTAAACTGCCCTAATATTGTTAGACTGCGCTAAACTATATATTGTATCTTAGAATATTATTGCTAGCAAGTGAAGGATAGTTCTCAGGGGTCTGGTAGAAAGGAAGAATCTCGAGTCTCCGTAGACAATCAGATTTCCAAAGGGTTCGACCTAGTTAATTTTATGAAATTTATGGGCATTGGGATAGTTGTCGGAGTAGCATATATCGATCCTGGAAACTGGGGAACAGACATTGCCGCTGGCTCAAAGTTTGGATATTCCTTACTATGGGTAGTTGTCATGAGTAACTTAATGGGAATGTTGCTCCAATATTTGTCGTCTAAACTCGGTATCATGACCGGCCTAAGCCTGGCCGAAAATTGTAGACACAATTTGACAAAATGGAAATCGTTGTCACTTTGGGGGACTGCAGAGATAGCTGCTATTGCTACGGACCTTGCTGAAGTTATTGGAGCTGCAGTTGCAATAAACTTGCTATTTGGTTTGCCTCTAGTGTATGGAGCAATAATCACAGGATTTGATACGTTACTCATTCTAGCACTTGAAAGAAAAGGATTCAGAAAATTGGAAGCTGCAATAATTGGTATGGTTGTCATAATAGGTTGTGCCTACATTATTGAATTAGTATTGGCTCAACCTGACTGGAATAAAATAGCATATAACGCGGCAATCCCAGATTTTAATTCTCTTAAGGGTGAAGGTCTACTCATTGCAGTAGGAATTTTAGGAGCTACGGTGATGCCACATGCTATTTATCTTCATTCATCAATAATTAAATCAAGATCAAAGGTATCATCCTACGCAAAAACCAAGAGGCAATTAGTGAGATTTTCTCTAATCGATACTATAGTAGCATTGAGTCTCGCTGGTTTAGTTAATGGAGCAATACTGATAGTATCGGCCGCTGCATTTCATACGCACAACGTTGTTGTCGATTCAATTGATGTTGCATACAGAACTCTCAGTCCTTTGTTGGGTAACATATCAAGCTATGCTTTCGCAATTGCACTGTTAGCTTCTGGTCTGGCTTCATCAGTTGTCGCAACTCTCTCTGGCCAGGTAATCTTTGAAGGTTTTACTAATTTGAAAATAAAACTTTGGAAACGTCGAATCGTTACTAGACTAATCACCCTAGTTCCTGCAATAATAGCAATATCTCTAGGTGCTTCCCCACTCTCAATTCTCGTAATAAGTCAAGTAATATTGAGCATCCAACTCCCATTCACTGTCATTCCTTTGGTCTACTTTACCGGCAGAAAGAAAATAATGGGTGTCGATGGAGTCAATAAGTTACCTACTAAGATCCTGGCGTTAATTTGTACTGGCATCATAGTAACTATGAACGTCTTGCTTATCATTTACCAATTTTTCGTCTAGTTAACAGCTGTCATAATAGAATAGAAGAATCTGTTATATGACATTGATTATAAAAATAGTTCTCTGCTCGTGTCGAGTTCCAATTCTACGAACAGACAGAAATTCATGATGAATTTAATATTCAAATTTTTGCCAGTATATTATTGAACCACTAACTTGCCCTTCATTTCAGGATGAATCGTGCAATAATATTGGAAAGTTCCGGCTTTATCAGCAATGAAGGTTATGCTTTTGCTCTGAAAATAACCCAAATCTCCCGTATGGACTCTAAAAGCATCAATATTCAAATTATGTTGAGAATCTCTATCCTCGTTAATCAAGTGTATGGAATTGAGTTCGCCTTTCTTCATAGTAATGGTTGGGCTGTTATATCCAGCCCCAATACTTTGTCCTCTACCCCCACTAGATTGGCTAGTAAAAGTGTATCCAGTTTGGGGTGAGTAGCTAGCTTTGATAAAGGTGTTAGCAGGGGCCGCAAATACCGGTGATGTGCCATTAACTGGAACTAACGTGCGAACGCCGAAATAAACACCTAGGGCGATTACAATAGCTATACCTCCAATAATTATATAACCGTTTCTGGACAGACCTTTGTGTTTTATATCCTGCTGTTTTCTTTTCTGCTTTTTGCCCATAATAGGAATCGTATACATTTTACATATATGTACTTAGTTATTCCTCCAAAATACAATAATGACTCATGTTTACGTTGCACTCGTTCATAACGAGCATCCCTGCCAACGATTCAGCCAGCAGATCAACTGATGAAAACGCAATTAGATGATTGTTTGCGTGTTCGGGATGATAAAAATAATGTAGCAAATACACTACTCTAAATTGCATAGACAAGTTTATCTCTCCAAAAATACACAAAATGAATTTATTAATTCTGTCTAACAGGAAAATGGTACTGTCTGATTAAAATCTGACAAATGCGTGTGAAAACAGCAAAATTTAAATTTGCATTTCTAGAAACCAGACGAGGGTCAAAAATTCCAACACTAGAACGGACATTTTCAGGTTACAAGGGTACATTTGTATTAGAGGATGGTTCACTTTTTGAAGGAATTGGATTTGGGTATACGACGAGTACGATCGGAGAAGTGGTCTTTAATACAGGCATGGTCGGTTATACTGAGACTCTCACAGATCCATCTTACCGTGGCCAAATACTATGTCTAACTTATCCACTTGTTGGGAATTATGGAGTTCCAAGCAAGGATGAAAAGGACGAATTTGGATTACCCAAATATTTTGAATCAGATCAGATCCAGGTAAAAGGTTTGTTGATCCATAATCTGGCGGCTCTTGCTAGTCATTGGAGCTGCATAAAAACTTTAGACCAGTGGCTTCACGAAGAAAAGATCCCCGGCATCTTTGGTGTAGACACGCGTAGAATAACTAAACTGCTAAGGACAAATGGTGTTATGAAAGGTGCAATGATCGTTGAACGGGGATCATCTATAAATTCATCCACAGTCAATTCTCTTTCTGCAAATCAGGAAGAAATTAGGAAAATCCATGAAGACGTTAAGCATTATAGTTATGACGATCAGAATTATATGCATGAAGTATCAACCAAAAAGCCAATCAAGCACGCAACAGCGAATAATACATCCGCTCGATTGAAATCGATTGTGCTACTGGATACGGGTACAAAGTATAGTATAATCAGAAATATATTAAAGATGGGTTTCAACGTGATTAGACTGCCTTGGGACGCTCCTTTCGAAGAAGTGATGCATCACGATCCCGCTGGGGTAGTTATAAGCAACGGTCCTGGAGACCCCGAAATATGTGGCGAAACTGTGAGGACAGCTTCCGAATTAATTAGAATGTCCAAACCAACTTTAGGAATTTGCCTTGGTCTCCAGATTTTAGCCCTGGCAGGTGGTGCGAAAACGTACAAATTGAAATTTGGACATCGTGGTCAGAACAAACCTTGCAATGATATGCGTAATAATATCACATATATCACCAGCCAGAATCATGGCTACGGAGTAGCACCTGAATCACTTGAGGGTGGGGAGTTTAAGATTTGGTTTTCAAACACTGATGACAACACGATCGAAGGTATTGAGCATGTATCCAAGCCGATAATTGCAGTACAATTTCACCCAGAGGCATCCCCGGGTCCAAACGATTGTATATTTGTTTTCCGAAGGTTCAAAGAGATAGTAGAATGTTCTGACGCATCATTGTCATCTTCGATAACTAATAATTTGGAGAGAATTACCGGAAATCTCGATAATCACTTTACTGTAGCAGAAGCGAAGGCCCATACTAATAAGAAGAACGATTTACAGGATATAGGACAGCCATGTGATGAGACTTTGGACATATCTAAATCTGAACCGGTTCTGAAGAAAGGGAAGAAGGTGAACAAAAGGAGGAAATATGACTCGGGATGAAACGATAAAAAAGATTTTGGTGCTGGGGAGCGGAGCAATTAAGATTGGAGAGGCAGGCGAAAGTCGCTCATTTTAAAAATGTTCGATCGCTAATTTGACTACTCCGGATCTCAATGCCTCAAAGCTCTAAACGAAGACGGAATCGAAAGCGTCTTAATAAACCCAAATATCGCTACTATACAAACCGACAAGAAATTCGCAGACAAGGTATATTTGCTTCCCATTACGACTGACTACGTAAAGAAAGTTATAGAAATTGAAAGACCTGATTCAATTATGCTAGCGTTTGGTGGCCAAACGGCGTTAAACTGCGGGGTATCACTTGAGAAGTCTGGTATATTGAAAAATTATGGAATCAGAGTACTCGGTACTCCCATACGAGGCATTGAAGTCACCGAAGACAGGCAGTTGTTTAAAGAAGCAATGATTAAATCTGGGGTTCCTGTTTTAGAAAGCGCTTCATGTTATTCCGTTGATGAAGCTCTTACGGCTGCAAATCGTATTTCGTACCCCGTTATGATTCGCGTTGCATACACTTTAGGCGGTAGAGGAGGAGGGGTAGCTTATAATGAATATGAGCTTCAAGAAATTGTACAACGTGGTCTTAGCCTAAGCATGGTAGGACAGGTTCTAATAGAGAAATATGTCGGCCATTGGAAGCAGATCGAATATGAAGTCATGCGAGATTATGTGAAAAACAGCGTCATTGTATGTAACATGGAAAATATGTTATCAATGAGAGTGCATACTGGTGATAATATTGTCATTGCTCCATCTCAGACGCTAAATAATCATGAATACCATATGTTGCGTTCTGCTGCACTTCGAGCAACTAACTACTGCGGAATTGTGGGAGAATGCAATATACAGTTTGGGTTGGATGTTAGATCTGATGAATATTGTGCTGTCGAGATCAATGCGAGGCTGTCTCGATCCTCAGCTCTTGCAAGTAAAGCAACCGGTTATCCACTAGCCTATATGGCGGCAAAGATTGCCTTAGGATATTCTCTCCCAGAACTTATCAATAGAATTACCAAAGCAACTACGGCTTGTTTTGAACCGTCACTTGATTATGTGGTCTTGAAAATGCCTAGATGGGATTTTCAGAAATTTGAACTTGTAAAGCGAAAACTCGGGAGTACCATGAAATCTATTGGAGAAGTGATGGCAATTGGAAGATGTTTCGAGGAGGTTCTTCAAAAGGCCATACGGATGACTGACGTGGGTAAAGATGGTCTAGTAGCAAACAACAAAGATAAAGATGAAAATCAGTTAAGGAGAGGTTCATCTCTTTCTGATATAAAAACCCATGGAGTAGACCAGTACAACGCTCATGACAATACAAGTGAATTGGAAATCACTAATAATTTGCAAGACATGCATCATCCAAACTCCCGGAAAGCATACCACATACAACATGTGAACGGTACGACTGGACGAAAAATCGGTGAGTTAAATCCACTTACAAAAACAGACATAATTAACACACAGATATTAAATGGAATAAACATCGAAGCACTTGAAGAACTTTTATTACATCCCAATGATGAAATTTTGTTTAATGTAGTTAGTGCGGTAAAGGCCGGGATAAACATTAGTAGAATTAGTGAACTCTCAACGATAGATCCATGGTTTTTGGCTAGTTTTGCAAATATAGTCGAGATGGAAAATAAACTGGTCAATTCAAAATTTGATCAATCTCTTCTGCGGGAGGCAAAAAGGATTGGCTTTTCGGATAAACAAATAGGAAGATGCACCGGGCTAAACGAAGAAAATGTTAGATTGTTAAGACAAAATTTCGGAATACTTCCCGTAGTAAAACAGATTGACACTTTAGCTGCGGAATGGCCGGCAAAGACAAATTATCTTTATCTAACTTATGGCGGAGATAAAGATGACATTCCATTTGATCACCTAGATTCGACTCAAGAAAACTCAACGACCAGAGAAATTAGATTGACGTTTGATTATTCAGCATCTATTCAGAATATTGATGAGTCATTTAAGAAAGTATGGGAACCCAAAATAGAAAAATATAACCTGAATGACAGCACCCAGAAAACCGGAAATAGGAGCCAACAGAACATTGACTCAATAATAGTTTTGGGCGCCGGTCCGTACAGAATAGGAAGTAGTGTAGAGTTTGACTGGGGGACAGTGAATATGGTTTGGGGACTCAAGGAAAGCGGTGTAAGAAAAGTTTCGATTATTAACTGTAATCCCGAAACCGTATCCACCGACTATGATATATGCGATCGATTGTACTTTGAGGAGTTGACGTTTGAAAGAGTCATGGATATCTACGATAAGGAGCATCCTACAGGCATCGTAACTTGTGTGGGTGGGCAGACAGCGAACAATCTAACTCCTCTACTGTCTCGATCTGGTATTCAAGTAATTGGGACTAAAAGCGAAAACGTCGACAAAGCCGAGAATAGATCAAAATTTGGTAGGCTCCTAGATGAACTCATGATAAAACAGCCAGCATGGAAGATTTTTACTAATCTTTCAGAAGCCAAAGCATTTGCCATAGAAGTAGGATATCCAGTACTCGTCAGACCATCTTATGTCCTGAGTGGCGCTGCAATGAAAGTAGTATGGGCTGAATATCAATTGGAACACTTTCTAGCGGCTGCTACGAAAGTAAGCCCCGATCATCCGATTGTAATTAGTAAATTCTTACAAGATGCTTCGGAAGTGGAGGTTGATGCTGTGGGCGTGGACGGAAAGGATGTAATAATTGGATCAATTGTTGAACACATTGATAACGCCGGTGTACATTCAGGCGACGCAATGATGTGTATTCCACCGTGGAGGTTAGATAGAGAAACGATTGAGACCATAATTGATTATACAACAAGAATAGGCGAGGCGCTCAAAATAAATGGGCCGTTTAACATTCAATATTTGGTAAAGGAAAATGAGGTATCAGTCATAGAAGCTAACGTAAGAGCCTCGAGGACAATGCCATTCGTTTCAAAATTTATTGGAATAAATCTAATCAAACTAGCAGCGAGTGCGATGACTGGCCACATACCGAACCAGCAAGTCAAGAATCTTTGGTTGAATACTAGCGAATTTGGAATTAAAGTTCCACAATTTTCTTTTATGCAACTAGAAGGCGCGGATATTGTTCTTGGCGTAGAAATGCAATCAACAGGTGAAGTAGCGTGTTTTGGTAGGAGTTTTTATGATGCGCTATCAAAAGCATACACCGCAGCAGGCTATTCCTTACCAACCAAAGGCTCAGCATTGATCACGGTAGGTGGTCAAAGAAATAAAGAAAAAATATTACCATTAGTATCGAAGATTGCAAATTTGGGATACAATATTCTTGCCACTGAACATACCGCTGAGTATATGCTAAAAAATGA
Source organism: Nitrososphaeraceae archaeon (assembly GCA_036557905.1). Lineage (GTDB taxonomy): Archaea > Thermoproteota > Nitrososphaeria > Nitrososphaerales > Nitrososphaeraceae > JARBAU01. Next base: position 15,156 of record DATBGR010000054.1, read on the forward strand.
TAAAAATATCGAATTGATGCATGTATATAAAATAAGTGAGCCTGATAGAAAGCCTAACATATCAGATATGCTATTTAGCAGGAAAATTGACTTTATTATAAATATACCTTCAACTTCAACTGCTGAAAAGTATGTTGGGATGTTGGACGACGAGTATCAAATTCGTCGAAAAGCTGTTGAAACGGGTGTACCAGTTCTGACAACTCCTGAGGCAGCTAGTTCGTTTATAAATACCCTGGAGTGGGTAAGGAAAAATACTCCAACTCTCGACTCCCTTAGAGATTATCATGAATTAGATTGAATATGCAATTGGCGATTTTATACATTTTTTTGAACTTCATAGGAACAAATTCAATTATAACCATCGATTGCTTTTGACCTTTGAAAGTACCCGATAGAATTTCCACTTATTTCTGATTTTATGGTATGGTGGTTTCCGTCTACCGTCCGTGTATGCTTGAGATAAGATAAGATCTGAACCCCTTTCCGCCGGACTGATTCACCTGTCTTTAGCTAGTATAGATGGGAATAATGCTTCCTATAACATACAAGCTGGTTGTGGAGTTGAAATATCAATCGCTAAATGTCAATTGATTTCTACCACAATTTTGAAATCAAGTTATAAAGAAGTGTAAAAATAGCGTTTGTTAAAAAAAACTTTCGATACTATCTGTACATAGTAACATTTAGAACGATTATTCGAATAGTAAAATCGACACCATCTTGAAGATTTGAATCAATTCAATTAAGACTAACAAACAATTCACCAAACCTTTGAAAAATATAAAAAATGAGTTGGATAGGAGATTACTGTGGAGGTGTTATTTCCCTGACACTGAGGTTCTTTATAGACACATTGTTTGCACTGTCCCATCTGAATGTGGCAATCGGTCCTCCCCAAGTTAATAGCTGATCCGTTGCACCTCCACACTCTTGTCCGTCATCTCCCCATCCCCCACTATCGACATGCTCGAAAACTTTCTGCCAAATATTATTGTTATTTGGATCTACCCAGATTTCAAGCTTTACGGCAGTCTGTCCATTCTGAATAATATTGTACATCATGGCTTTGAATCCAACGAACTTTCCGTTGCTAATTGCAGGTGACGGTTTAGATCCAGTGAATAGATAATGTACGTGCCATTGTTCTTTTGCATATCTGACTTGCCCACTACCATAGAATAGATCTGCTTTATACGCCGTACCTTCACATCCTTCTGGATTTCCACTACCTGTGTGGGTACCACCCCGTGCATACCATGTCCAACTGTCACCACTGTCACCACTGACAAATTTTACTTGACCGGTCATTTCAATATTTTTCCAGTCATTTGGAGACTGCATATATCCTTGCTTTTCCATCGACTTTTCGTCTGTTTTGTATTTAATCTGATCAGGATGATAGCCAGATGAAGTAAATACTCCGTACCTAACTTTATCACTGGTTACTTTCCAACTACCATCTGAGTTCTGTGTCATGCTTGGAGGCGAAGTACGTTTATCATGATTTGGATCTTGCATATTCATGAACCATTCTTCGCCACCTGGTTTTGTAGGATATATTTCCTTTATACCAAACTTGTCCACTTCTGATCCAGTACTTCCGCTCCCGCCACCAGAAGTTGGAGCTTTAACATTAATGTTGATTGTAACAACATTGCTCGTTGCACCCTGTTTATCAGTTGCCTTAACGTTGAAACTATCGGAACCTGAATATCCGGTATTCGGTGAATACACGAAACTAGTCTGATCCGAGCCAAGTGTAATTACACCATGAGACGGTGAATTTGTGTTGGTGATCGTTGCTGTATCTCCTTGATCAGAATCTGAAACTGAAATAGGTATAGTTACAGGTGTATTTTGCATAGTATTAATCGCGGCAACTTCCTGAATCACTGGAGGGTGGTTCTGTGGTGGATTACTTGGTGGATTACTTGGTGGATTACTTGGTGGATTACTTGGTGGATTACTTGGTGGATTACTTGGTGGATTACTTGGTGGATTACTTGGTGGATTTGGGATAGGCTTCGTGGC
>DATBGR010000055.1:0-3432 GCA_036557905.1 Nitrososphaeraceae archaeon
TTGCGGACAAAGATTTTTATACATCATATATGCAGCTTACGATAAATTTGATACTTGATGCTCAAAGGATTATCATGATCGTTTCTGTAGTTTATCTCGTTCTCTTTTTTGCATTAGGTTCTGGTTTATTTAATTCTATTATTGAGGGTGCATCTAGAGGCACTAGGACATTTATTGTCCCTACAAGGTCGATTCAGACTATTGGAGAAACTATCGTGACTACAATGATTTTATTTATTGGGATGGCAGGCGCATTTTTACTATATAAAGCCGGAAACTCCATCAATCCAAAAAATCAAGGAGGGTTGCTAATAGCTGGATTTGCGACCATCGGTATAGCCATGCTTTTGGGATTCAGGTTAGTAGATATCAAAGTCTGATTTCTAGACCAATATTCTCTGATATATGGCTTAGATTTACACACAATGCTAACAACCCAATTTTTCATTGTATTTAGCACCACATTCCTTTCAACATTGCAATTGGGCTTTCGATTTGTCCCCTTAATTATAAAAATACTTTGCAACAACGAAAGTCATACAGTATGGCTTAGTTTCAGTGTAGATAGTGTCAATCCATAATCAATCATGAAACCCTGCCATTATCTATAGATGGATATTGGATAAGAATATGCGATAAACCATTCTTGTATATGGGGTATGATCGTAAACCGTTGAATGTGGATAGAAATAATCTTACAAGATACTAAATTAATCAATCGTCAGTTGATCTTAATTATTATAATAGTAATATGACATAATGGTTTGTTCCAGACTGTTGCTTGAATTATTCTAAAGCATCGTTGAATATTTAGTTCATTTATTTTTTCCTTTTTCCCCTTGACCCTCAATTACTATCATGGTCAATGTTGATCTAACCTTGTCTATTCTTCTTACATGCCATGTAATAGTTTCTCTTAGTTTATCCATAGTGTCTGATCTAATTTTCAGAATTATATCATATACCCCATAAACTCCACTTACCTCGATGATTTCTGGTAACTTCTTTAATTCTCTAAGTATTTCTTCTTCCGATCCAAGATCACAGTTAATCAAAACATATGCAGTTGGCATTATGATTTACCATTTAACTAGTCCCGGAACTATTAAACTCTTTTGAACACTCAAAATAGTTATGTCGGGTCTTCCTAACATCTGAGATGTTTGGCTAGATGTGCTATCTATTTTGAGGAGCCATAAACACACTTGTTCAAACGGCTACGCTTTCAATGAATTATTATCCTTCATTCATTCAATCCAATCTCTATTATTCGGACAGGTCTTTATTAATCGATGGTATCAAATGAATTGTGTGTCTCAATATAATTACCGAATTGAATACCACATCAAAAAAGAAGAAGGATCAAGGACCTAATGTTTGTAGTTAAACCTGATTTTTAGTATTCACCCATTCCACCCGGAGGCATTCCGCCACCTGGAGGTCCACCTGCAGATTTACTTGATGCAATAACATCATCGATTCTTAGGATCATAGAAGCGGCCTCAGTAGCGGACTTTATTATTTGTTCCTTGACACTGAGTGGTTCCAAAATTTCAAGCTTAGATATATCTGCGATCTTGGCACTTCTAACATCAATTCCTGTCCATTTGGAACCCTTGCTTTGCTTCGCACGCAAATCTGTCATTGCGTCTATCGGATCCATACCGGCATTTTGAGCTAATGTCAGTGGAATAATTTCCAAAGACTCTGCGTATTTCTCGGCAGCGAGCTGTTCTCTACCAGACAATGTACTTACCCAATCACGTATTTTTGATGCTGCATATGCTTCTGGAGACCCCCCACCAGCAACTATTAATGGCTTTTCAATTACATCTTTTGTAACCATTAATGCGTCATGTATAGATCTATCGGCTTCGTCCACAACCCTTTGAGATCCACCTCTGATCAGTATTGTCACAGATTTCGGATGCTTTGCCCCTTCTACAAACACCCATTTATCAGTCTCGACCTTGCGTTCTTCTACAATGTCAGCAGATCCAAGATCTTTAGCGGTAAGATCTTCAATATTGGTTACAATACTGGCGCCTGTTGCTCTAGATAGCTTGGTCATATCGCTTTCCTTTACACGCCGCACGGTTAGAATACTTGCCTTCGCTAGATAATGTTGAGCTATATCGTCAATCCCTTTCTGACATATAACCACGTTAGCCCCAACCCCAATTACTTTATCTACCATTCCCTTTAGCATCTTATTCTCTTCCTCCAAGAACATTTTCATTTGGTCCGGTGAACTTATGTTGATCTTGGCATCGAACTCAGTTTTTTCGATTTCTAAAGCGGAGTTGATCAACGCAATTTTTCCTTTATCTATTCTCTTTGGCATACCGCCATGAACAACCTCCTTATCAAGGACTATACCTTTGATCAACCTTGTATCACGAAGCGATCCTCCGGCCTTTTTTTCTACCTTAACATCATCAATATCTACCCTAAACCCAGAATCGGATTGATCAGAAACCTGTAAAACTGCGTTCACTACTAATTCCGAAAGTGCCTCTGAATCCTTAGAGACTAATTTAGTTTGCATAGAAGTCTTTGCAATTTTTATTAGTTGTTCTTTGTCGTTGTTGCTAACTTTTTGAGCCATATTGTTGAAGATTTCAATTACCTTGCTTGCACTCTTCCTGTAGCCATCTACGATAATGGTAGGGTGTACATCCTTAGCGATAAGCTGCTCTGCTTTCTCTATGAGTGCTCCAGCCAAAACTACTGCTGAAGTTGTACCGTCACCGACTTCGTTGTCAACCGACTTCGCTACTTCTACCATCATCTTTGCTGCAGGATGCTGGACATCGATTTCCTTAAGGATAGTTGCTCCATCATTCGTAACAGTCACATCTCCCAAAGAATCTACTAGCATCTTGTCCATTCCTCTTGGACCTAAACTAGATCGCACTACCTCTGCAATCAATTTGGCCGCTGTTATGTTATTCTTCTGGGCGTCTCTACCCTTGGTTTGAGTCGCACCCTCTTTGAGTATTAATACTGGTACTCCACCAGGCGCATTTTGATTTGACATTTCACATATTCACCTAAAATTAATAGACTAGATGGCATACTTTGGGATATTTTAAATTTACTAAATTAATTATCAAATCCCTAACCCCGAATTACAGAATAATTCCTGTCAGAGTAATTTTAGCGGTAGTGTTTATCTAGAAGTTTTGAGCATTACCAAAGTTGCAGAGTAAGTGAGCAATCAGAATAGATCTTTAAACTTGCCCTGTTTAATTTCATTATAAGTTTCCATTGGAGTCTTATCATCAATTGAAATGCCGAGACTAAGACAAGAACCAACTACTTCCTTGACTGCACTTTTCAAGCTGCTAGCGTATGAATTATCAATCTTCATTTTTGCAATTTTTACAATGCTATTCATTGTGATTTTCCCCACACTCGCAGTCCCGGCAT
>DATBGR010000056.1:0-9956 GCA_036557905.1 Nitrososphaeraceae archaeon
CATAATAGAAGTATTAGCAATTTGTTAAAATAATTATTGAAAAAGCTAATCAGGGAGTCACTTTTTGTAAGTGGCCGTAGCAAATAACGTGGGTATCGCATATTACACTTTAAGTTGCACCTAGTTTGAACTTACTATCGCGTTGGTTTGTTCTGCGAACTTTTTCCTACAAGAGTTAGAGGTACTGAAAAGACCAGATGTATCGTCTTATCCTAACGTCTATTTTGCACCCACGTAATTTTGCGTGTACATCACCCTCTTTATAGTGCAAATTTGGAGGTAGAAATTTGAGATATCAGATTAGTAATGGTGTATACTTATAATACAGAAATACAGTATAACAAGACATATGAGTGCTCCTGAAGATAGTGGCATAGAGCCATTCGATTGGTATAACAGGTTCTTTGGAAGAGGTAGGAGAGGATTTGGCTTTAGTGAATTTTTCAAAGGCTTCGATGAGATGAGAAGAGAAATGGAAAATGAATTTGAACACAGATTCAGAGATATAGAAACTAAGGCACCTAAGGACTTGGTAAGGGAATATGAAACGCCTGAAGGAAGTAAAGTAAGAGAATATGGTCCTTTCGTATATGGTTATTCAATGACTATTGGGCCTGATGGTAAACCTAAAGTGAGGGAATTTGGAAATGTGAAATCACCTCTGTCTGCAACTGGGAGAAAGAGCATATTTGCAGGGTCAATGATCTCTTCTGAGAGAGAACCACTTGCGGATATTACCTCAACAAGCACCGAAATCAAAGTGATAGTTGAAATGCCAGGTGTAAGCAAGGAAAACATTAAAGTCAACGCATATGACAGTTCTGTTGAGATAATAACTACTGGAACGGATCGAAAGTACCATGAAGTTATTGAAATACCTCCGGAAGCTGATATCGAAACTGCAAAGTCAGTATACAAGAATGGCATACTTGAAATAACATTCAAGAAAAGGGAAAACTCAAAGCCTAAAGGAAGACAGATAAATATAGAATAGAATAGAGCAGTATAGCAACTCAAGTCTGTATTGTGGATGGAAACTAATACTAAACATCGATGCTTTCTTTAGTCTGCTATCCATGCTGGTATTCTAGATACGATGTGGCATTACGTTCCCTTAGACATAAACTTATGAAGAGTTTATCAGCTTTACCTTACACAAATATGGAAATTCCCTCCCAAATTTTTCTATAGTCAATCTCAGCCTAGCTTGTGCTGGATATGTTGGTCTATGGTTCCCATTCAAAAACTGATTGGTGCAATTGGATCTTGTTCAAACTTACTGCTGGAATTGTGTAGCAATAAATGGGTTTGAATCCACAGTTCGTTAAAATCTCAATTATATAACCGCTTAGTAATTGAGGGTGCTTGATCACCATTATGTATCGCGAGCTTCTAAATCCTACTTCGACATCGTACCCTCTTCTTGTAACGCTTAGTACAAGAGAAGATATATTACAATTGGGACTTCCAGCAGTAACAATAGTTGGCATTGGTACTCTTATTTAGGATAGATATGACTCTCAAGATCCTGTACTGACAGAATTGGGAGAGAACATGTAGAATTTCTACACACCAGGGCGTACTCTTGTGTATTGGAGATCCCAGCGCGATCCCTTCCTTTAAAGAACTCATATTTCTGTAACAGTTCTAGTTGTCTTTTATCACTTATTATAGCTGAGATCTGGTTAGGAATGAAGTGCCTATTTAGCCAACTTGTTAACTGTAGAGGAAGCTCATGATTATTATTTTCCTGCACGATTAAAATCTCTGTGCATTTCTTTATTGAAAGATAGATTGCAATTAGCATATGACCAAATCCGAACGGATTTTCTGCTGCCATGCGTGCGGCAGATCTCATGATGGATTCCGCCTTATCTAGATATTCACAATTGTTTGTCAAATAATACAGTCTAAGTAAGTTAGAAGCTGCTATAGAGCTACCACTAGGTATGGCCAAGTCATAAAATGACTTTGTCCTAACAATTAATTTTTCATGATCATCTGAAGTAAAAAAAAGATTACTTTCTTTGTCGTCCCAAAAGTGCTTGATCATAAAATCTGCGTATAGAATAGCTCTATCAAGATATCTAGGCTGAGAATCTATTTCAAATACATCTAATAACGCGTTTGTATAGAATGCATAGTCATCCAGATAAGCATTTAGCTTAGAAACACCGTTTTTGTGTAGTCTATACAATCTTCCCTCATCACTACTTACTAACTTCATTTCGATGAAATCGATTGTATTTGTTGCGTGTGCGAGATACTTAGGATCACCTGTAACTCTATATCCTTTGACGAACGCGGATATCATTAATCCGTTCCAAGACGTTAGGATTTTATCATCTAATCCAGGTGCTACACGCTTACTTCTGAAACTGAATAATTTCAGCGATGCCTTCTCGATAATTTTTTCTATATCCCCTAGTGATTTACCATATTTATTGGCTAACGCATTTATTGTTCCTCTGATATACAAAATATTTTTTCCATCAAAATTACCATTAGTTGTAACCCCATAATAGTCACAAAAGATTTCTGACACAGTATGGTCGACTAGTATATCGAATACTTCCTGTCTGGTCCAGACATAATATTTACCCTCTTCACCATCAGAATCGGCATCCTGTGCAGAATAAAATCCACCAGCAGGAGACATCATTTCTCTTACTACATAATCTAGGGTTTTTCTAACTAGTTGCAAATAATGCTCTTCGTGAGTGAGTTGAAATAATTCTGCATAAAGCTGAATGATGAGCGAATTATCATAAAGCATTTTTTCAAAATGTGGGATTAGCCATCTTTGGTCAGTAGAATACCTGGCAAATCCTCCTCCAAGATGATCATGAATTCCACCAGCTGCCATTTTTTCTGCAGAAAATATTACGAAGTCCTTAAAACGGTTCATTCCTGATATCTCGTGATAGCGTAACAAGAATAACAGATTGGATGTATTCGGAAATTTAGGGACTTGACCAAAACCACCATATATATTATCGGCCATCCGGAGCAAGCCAACTGCTGCTTCATCGAGAATAGATCGTTCCAACTTGTCTTTGTTTCCCAATGTAGGAATATCTGTCGCTATCTGCACCAATGCCTGCATAAGTTCTGAGGTTGCGGAGCTTATCTCTTGTCTTTTATTCACATATGCCTCCTTCAATTGTTTCAATATCGTGTCAAAACCAGGCATACCATTTCTACTTTGATTTGGGAAGTAAGTTCCAATGTAGAAAGGTCTTTGATCAGGCGTGAGAAAGACCGACAATGGCCATCCTCCTGTTCCATTCGCAAGCTGACAGACTTTTTGATAAATGTCGTCTATATCTGGTCTTTCCTCTCGATCTACCTTAATATTGACAAAATTATCGTTCATAAAGCTCGCGATAGCATCACTTTCAAATGACTCGTGTGCCATCACATGGCACCAATGACATGCACTATAACCTATGCTCAGAAATATTGGTTTGTTTTCGATGGCTGCTTTTTGAAGGGCCTCATTTCCCCATGGATACCAATCTACAGGATTATGAGCATGTTGGAGTAGATATGGACTACTTTCGTTTATGAGCCTATTGGTGGTTTGTTGGGCATTGTTGTTGGAATTATCCATCACGATCGATAGTTCATAATCTTATTTATAACTACGGAATCTCGAAAAATACAGAGGGAACTAGATGATACCCGAGACTATGAACCAATGAGATTAACATAATTTGAATGGTCTTTGAAAATGTTTATACGTAGAGTTCTTGATATCAGGGCTTGATAAAAGACCACTATGATCATTCACCTCCAGAGTAAGAATTTTCATAGTAGGTCGAACAGTCATAATTGAAGAGTGATCATATCTGGGCAATATTAGAAGGAGTCGGGGATACAGTTTTGAACATACGCTAGTTCAGAGACTTGATAAAGGTGAGTGGCATGCAAGACGCTTGGGAGGATCTAGTACCGGGCTTCCAGATATCATTGCTGTCAACAATAAAGAAGCCACTTTGCTATCAATAGAGGCGAAAGCAGGTACGAGTGACATACTGTACGTGCCACAGGATCAGATCCAACGGTGTGTCTATATTCGCGATATGTTCAAGTACTATTCTAAAAGACACGTCATATTCGCATTCAAATTTATGCGAAAAAAGCGGGTCAGGAGAAAAAATTGCACAGTATATGAAAATCGAAAACTAATCGAATACTACAAGGTAGGAGACATATTTGGTGATACGAAGCACATACCGATTCTAAAATGCAATTATGATGGGAGCACTTTTGCCCTACAAGGTGATCAATGTGAACGACTCAATCTTCCAAATTATATCATGCCATTTCATAGAATTTTTAGGGTCGTTGACAAAGAAGAATTCTAAATGAACTATTCCTATCCTATCCCTTAACGATCATACCTACACTGTGCATTTTATCATACCAAAACAGAAACAGCATCTAAAGTTTAAGATAGTTCTTAGCTTTGAGTAAATTTAGGCAGATAGACAGGAAGCAAGTCAAAAGAGTGTAAACCATAGATTAATTAGTCATTGACAATCGAAAGTAAAACTGCATTAAATGGTCGACAAGATAGAAGAGGTATGCCCGGTTTGTTATAAATTTCTCAATTCTATATACGATCGCAAGAAGATGAGGAGCGTAAAAATAATTGGCGGACGAGGAGATTCAAGCAATGAATTCTACCAGTGCAAGAGTACATATCACAAGAAGTTAACAGACAGATCCAGTTCCTCCTTCTAACACGATTATAACCTTTCCTGTTTCTGTAGATGTTACTGGTGCAACTCAATATACTATATGGTCTTAAGTTTTAGTAGCAGAATAATCAGAATTGCCATATTTCGTAGCTACTAAAATATCACGAGATACCCATCTAATACTGATCTATATGGAATTGTTCCCAACGAGTCGTTCTCCGTTAAAATATGGAGAACATGGATCAGATCTAATACTAAAGTGAAGCTCTAATGTTGATTTTATAGGCCATAGTAATATTTCATACTGAACTTGTTTTCTTTTCTTTTCCTTTTTTCATAAGAACAAACAATATGACAAGTATGATTGCAATCAGTATATAGTTGACCGGAGGACTTATAGCTCTAGTGAACAAGCCCAGTTGAGGTATTACGTAGACTACTTTTCCGATATAGTTATCATGCATAATTGGATAGTCGATGCCAGGTATTGAATCCGGGTTGGCGTCCCCTTTGGTTACAATTACCTTGTTACCGAGCGAATCTATTCCTATTGCCCTTACTCTATGGACTATAGTTTCCGGTTCTTGTCCCCTCTCTGGGACAGGTTCCTTAAATACAATAATATCTCCTATCTTTAGAGTATTGTATGGAATATTGTGATTTATTACGACAAAATCTCCAACTTTTAACTTTGGCACCATGCTTTCACTTGCCACTACATAAAATGGGTTGATAACACCGAATGCAAGTTGAATACCCACCCATATAATTACTACAGCAATTACAATAACGGCAACGTATTTAATTTCATTAGGAATTTTGCTGACCCCTTGCAACTTCAGGACTAAGATTAAATTGCTTGGAATATAAGTGTAAGAGTAAAAATTAGTGATAAATTTATATATAATTAGAATCTTTTTCTGGCCTAAATTGTTGATTGGAATAGCCAATTCGCTAATGTTCTTATATATCCGCACTTGCAAATGGTAAATGCTTTTTTCTTTCATCACGAGACGAATAATACGAAACCATAATCAAGGAAAAGAACTCAATTACGAAGTATTGCACGAGAATACATAATACACCCTAACAAGCAATCATGATTAAAATTAATGCACAATTAAAACTAAATGTAACTAGTTACAATCTAAAAACCCAAGGAAATTAGACTTTTATATCTAACCAAAGTTACCATTAGTGAATGTCCAACAAATCACGTTTACCTCATGCCATAGATGAAATGTTTGAAGAATCAAAAAATAGATTAAGTTCGGAGCGCGAGACCATGATTCAAAATATCAAAGATGAATTGGCAAATGCAAAGAAAAAGACATTATCCAGAGCCTGACACAAATAGTCAAATCCTCCTAACTCTGATAAACTTGAAACCGACCCACATGTACCCTAAATTCGGCTGTTTTTTCAGAACTAACTGACAATCTCGTTTTCTGTCATTCATGGATACTTGCTAAATGTTACCATCTTTAAAACGATTATAAATGCTTTAATTGTCCCCTGGATTGACTATGGTAAGCGGCAGTAATGATGTTCCAATCACTTCAGATCAAATGTACAGAATCGAAGAAAAGGGGCATGAATTACTCGGAATGCAAAGGGTATACATGATGGAAAATGCAGGGCATGGAATTGCAGATTTAGTAGTATCCGAATTCAAAGGCAGGTTAACTGATAAGACAAAAATTGTAGCTATTTGCGGCACTGGTAATAACGGTGGTGACTGTTTTGTAGCAATAAGACACCTTGCAGCGTATATTGATTCAATTTACACGATAATCTTGCTCGGCCATCATTCAAATTTACGAAGTGAAGAAGCTAGAATAAATTGGAACATTATTAGCAAAATGAACTCAGTTGAAGTGATTGAAATTAATCAATTTACTGAGGCCATCAATGACACTATTAGCGAGGCTGATATTATTTTGGATGGTATTTTCGGAACAGGGATCAAAGGAGAGATAAGGGATCCGCAAGCTTCAGCAATCGACCTCATTAATTCGTCTAATGCCTATAAGATTGCTGTAGATATTCCATCAGGATTGGATCCAACGTCTGGCAAAGCTGATAAGAAATGCATAAAAGCAGACATAACCATCACATTCCACAGGCTCAAGAAAGGTCTTATTGATAACGAAAGATTTACAGGAAAAGTCTATGTTGAACATATAGGAATTCCTAGGGAGGCAGAGACGGGAATTGTCTAGAACTAACTATGCAGACAACTCGAAGCTTCAAATATTACAAATACCGGTTGGAAGAATGGCAAATTTTACATACATATTGGCTGATCTAGAAACTGGTAAAGCATGCATTATTGACCCTTCTTGGGATCTTGAAAAAATATTGAATATATTAAAGAAGAACAAATTGTGTCTAGAATTCATTATAAATACACATACTCATTTTGATCATGTTCTAGGTAATGAACAGCTTACCGCAATTACCCATGCAAAAATTATTCAACACGAAAACTCAAATCTTCATAAGGACAAAAACGTGAGAGACGGAGAAATCGTTTACTTAGGAAACATTCCGCTAAAGATATTATATACTCCTGGTCATTCAGATGATAGCATTTGTGTTCTCGTTGATGACAGATTTATCTTCACAGGTGATACAATTTTTGTAGGAAACTGCGGAAGAATAGATCTGCCTGGCGGTGATTCAAGAAAATTGTATCATAGCCTGTTTAACGTAATTTCAAAGCTGGATGGCTCTTTGATAATTTATCCTGGACACGATTATGGATCTTCTCCCACTTCTACTATAAAAGAACAAAAAGATACAAGCCAGATTTTGGTTCCCAGAACCGAAGATGAATTTGTGAGTTTTATGTCTGGTGACGAATAAAATCTGTACGGTGAATAGATGTATTCAGACATACAATGTCTAAATCATAAACAGTCATCTATCCGAAGATTTCATTGCACTAATCCAGTATTTATTTGTGTCATATCCTACACTGAAACTTGTACCGTTCCAGGAATAACTATCGCTGGTGCGAGTCCGGATTTGATGAAATATACTTCCGCTGCCGATTCTGAATTGCTCTATTACGGACGATGTAGATGCATAGATGGAGCTCCAATAACACCTGACGGAAAGCCTACTCCTGCAATAATCACTCGAAGTGCCATAGTAGCGAGCCAAATCCCATTGTTCATAGTTGATGCAGGGTCCATCATAAAACCCCTGGTTCCCTACATATCGTTTGATCTAGAATATGGCAAAAATATTGCACTGGGTTCGGCAGTCGACTTAAATGATGTCAAGAAGGCATTCGATTATGGAAATTTACTTGGGAATCACATATCAAAGATGTCAGATTTGGTAATCTTGGGGGAAAGTATCCCAGGAGGTACTACTACGGCATTAGGCGTTCTGAGGGCATTAGGTGTTAGCTCTGAATTTAAAGTGAGTAGCACCATGCCCAACAATCCTCACGATTTGAAGGACAAGATAATATCTCAAGGTCTTGCTAATGCCGGCATACGAAGTGGAGATCTTAAGGGTGCCCCATTCAAGGCGATTTCAGCATTAGGAGACCCGATGTTACCTTCTGTTTCTGGCATCGCGGCTGGAGTTATTGGTAGTGGAGGCAAAGTCTTGCTCGCAGGTGGGACTCAAATGACTGCAGTGTTAAAAATCCTCGAGTCTATGAAAAGACCACTTGACAACTTATGCATAGGAACTACATTGTATGTTGCTAACGATCGAACTTCCGACCTCGTTGCTATTGCTGAATCACTATCTGGGAATGTCGTTCCAATATTTGCTTTGAATTTACACATGGAAAAATCTCGTATAGATGGATTACGATCCTTCTCAAGAGGCTATGTAAAAGATGGAGTAGGAGCAGGAGGGGTTTCAATCGGTTCCATCGTAAAATCGTCAGGACGCATCAATGGCGAGGATCTCTTAGTATCTACTGAAAATGAATATAATAGGATACTTTTGAATCATACCAAGTGAGATGGCTTTTAAAAGAGGACAAGTTGTATCCTACAACAAAAATTAGACACATCGTGAGAGATTAACTAATCTTTGCCAATCTTCTCAGACAAAAATCTGACGGTATCGTATCTTTACTTAATCCAATACTTTTAATCGAAATTTGTACAAAACTTGCTAGTCGCTCATCTCGGAAAACACAGTAGCTTTCGAGATTTCATGTAAGCGCATTGCTAAAGTCCTCTCAAATACTTTCTTATTAAGAACCCCTTTTTCATGAAGCATATCTATTAGAGTGTTTATTCTAGCACTGATCTCTTCCAATTCGGTGAGTTCCTTCGATGCATTGTCCTCATGGCTAAATGGGTGTTTGTTACTACCAGCAACGTCTTTTTCCGACACGAGTATGTAACCTAATAACAGATGTTTATGCTTTTGCTCGACATTATGCATTGAAACGCCGTGTAGTATACGAATGATTGAGTATTATTTATCGCTTAGACTTTCCTAGTTTATCACTTAATTCCTCCCGGATAATTTTTGACGGTGCGAGGGATGACGGATGTTTAGTTAATTTTAGGGCTAGATCAAAAAGTACTTGAATCCCTGTTTAGACGCCGTTAGCCATACTAATACTGAATATGATTATTATCAACATCTCATTTCTTCACCCATTTCTGATAGAAGCATATCAATTCTCGCAAAGATTGTTTAATATACATAATAATATTATGCGACATATTTTTATTTCAAAATGTTACTCATTATTTTCTGATGAACCGTGCTTCGAATAAGCTCTTTTCAATCGCAACCATTAAATCAAGATGGATAGTCTTCTCTCTAATTCTATTATCTACACTGACAATTTCATCTTTTATAATAAACTTCTCAATTGCACATCTCGCTACGGAACAAGAATATCAAACAAGCTACAGAATACCACAACTCATAGAGCAAGGACTACCTGTTACTCTAGTGAGTAACTTTACTGAAAACCAAAAAATTGCTACTCAGGATAATGGGACTAATTATCAATCCAGAATATACAATAATTCAGATACAGGATTTGAGTCGAAAAATTTGAATAACTGGATAACAATCAATCACGATATCCAAAGTACCAGGTATAGTAACCAGACAACAATTGATAAGGAGAATGTAGATCAATTGAAAGTTAAATGGATAATGTTCAATAACGTTTCTATACAAGACCCTCCTATAATAATCGGCGACAACGGATTCGTTCAGGATGATTCTGGCACAGTTATAGCATTTGAAACC
>DATBGR010000057.1:0-12406 GCA_036557905.1 Nitrososphaeraceae archaeon
AAGAGTGGTTTTAGTAGAGCCTGGAGTTATTGGAACAAACTTTGTTAATGCCTTGGTTGTTGCCAAGAAATCTCGAGATCCAAATTCCCCATATTTGCAGATAATGCAAAAGATGGCTGCAAACTTTGAAGAAATTATGAAAAATACATCTTCTCCTGAACTGGTAGCACAGATAGTGCTTAAAGCTATTACTGATGAAAATCCTAGTCTCATGTATATAGCGGGAAAGGATATAGAATCATTGGAGGAAGCTAAAAGAAGCATGTCTGATGAAGAGTTTTATAGAATGATGAAGCAACACTTGAAGTTAGATAGTATCGCGCATCCAACTAGGGCCTGAATTTTGAATTGAAAACAATCTACAACGTTTTTAGTTAGACTGCTGTTCATTTACTAATTTCCAGTGGTATGTGCCTGAATTCCTAGTAATCATACTGTGGTTCTAGATGGAATAGAAGGGTTTCGCAAATGTTCGCAGATGTTTGTCTCATGATTTGATATTAAATTTTAGTCTATCTTATTTATACATGATCACAACTGCTACTTGGGATAAAAAATGCCTTGGATAGGATTACCCTATTAATCTGCAAGGCGGAAATTGGAAGAGCCTAACAATCAAACAATCATTGAATATTGGTGTTGGTTCAGGTTAGGCTAGACACTTGCTGCATTGAATGCTTCCACTCAGATTTGATACCTCATCTATCTGCCTCGAGGTGATTCACTGTCTGCAAGTCACAACAAGAATCGAAATACGTGGAAGATATAATTTGCTGATGACCTAAGATTGTTCTACTATTTTGTATAAATCGATACTGCCTTGTCAGTTTTATCAGGTTAATAGACGCATAAAAAATAGAGGAGTAAGACTCGCCATGCAAAAAAAAGATACTATTATGATTGGTTTCTAAATCGAGTTTGTGATAGTACATGTGAGGTGTTGTCCAGCACTTATGCTACCAGTTGCATGAGTTGGGCTTGTTCCCTGGCAATTGCCCGAGAATGTTCCTGGATTATTGGTTTGTAAATCGAAACTGCCTGGATCTAATGTAACAGTTAGGCTACCACCACTCAATAGTAAGAAAAATGGTGGCTGAGGGTTATTACCAGTGACAGTTATACTAAGTGGTTGACAAACTAGAGCTGGGCTATTACATACTTCATTAACCAATAGAGTTCCTGGTGTTCCTGGTGTTCCTGGTGTTCCTGGTGTTCCTGGTGTTGCAGCAGTTATTTGTCCACCGTTATTATTAACATTATTTGCTGATCTTTGGTCACATGAATCTGACACTGAACTATCAGCACCAACTGTATCACAATCTGCATTCTGTTTGGTATCTTGTTTCAGGATTGAGTCAGCAAATACAGTTTGTATGTTTGTCGTAGATATTCCTGTTACTAACGCTGTGGCTATGAGAACTAATACTACAAAGGTTTAGTTGTAGTTATTCATATTATTAACCTAGTATATCAGTATATCTGGCTTTGGTAACCTGATAGTATTTTATGTACTATGATTTAATGTGGACATATTTGTATGCTTGATTACTTATCTATATTCTGTTAGTTGATAATACTTAATATGGTAATAATTGACATTCTTGAAATCGTTACAGTATGTTTCTTTAGATTAATACTATTCGATTGAACAATCCTCGACAACATATACAGCGGAGTATAATATATACAAGTCAGAGTAATAACCTTGGAATTATCCAAAAGACGGCAATTCTTTGCTTATGGACCATAAAGACAAAATAATATGCGTTAAACTCTAAAATATGGAATTGAAGCATGAATTTTGCAATAATCAATTTACAGTAGACGAATTAAACACTATTGAAACCCGATTAATCGTTGCTATGAAATGCCTCGAGTTGAAGAGAAATTTTATTTAGTATAGGATAACTAGTATGAAAATTGATAATGACCGATTAATGCCATTTGTCTGTAATGTAGCGATTGCAATTCAGTTCGTGATTGCCAAGAAATTCAGTAAAAGCAATGACCGCCTAGGAGGCAATTATGATTAAGAGCCGTTATCTTGTTCAAATTATACAATAGCAGGATTGAATAATAAAACAGTCAAAATATCAGTCCATAACCAAGATAGACTTATTTTTGTTTTTATGGACCGTTAACCGAATGGGCTAAACTAAAATTAAATTGTCCATTACTAGATTTTGGGTCAGTTGCGCATTCTTGAGCAGAATGAGCTTCTTTACAAATTTGCATGTTTCCTTGATTGGGGCTGAATCCATTATTATTTACTGTTTGTCCTACCTGGCTTGGACTTGGAACGTCTGCCTTTGCTGTACTATAGCTAATGAATTTTTCGTTGTGTTGACTCTTAAATGGTTCAATTTACAGCTCAGTTTAGAAACTACTCCTTTAATAGACTGCGAGCAGCGAAAATAACAACACACCACTAATTGTTATGTATTTATGTTCTTACAACTTTATAGGCATATGCTCTTAATCGATGTGGCGAAGTATGTGCGAAAAAAATAAGTATCCAGTGGCTCTATTTCCAGACACTAAAAGCAGCATACATTTTCACTAGATTCTGATACTTATTTATGTCAGGAAGAGTAGGCTATTCACTCGGATAATTGCAAACACTATAATTATTCATTAAGTTTTCACTTCTATAGTTTCATCAGACCTTGCGTACGCTAAACTTGTTTCTCTAAGAAGATTGAAACTGGTTTATGTTATTAGTACCGATTAATGTCCATTATTTCTTTCAAAAGCATCTGTTGATGGCTTGCCATAAAATAATATGTGAAACGACCTTCAGATTCTTTGTATATTAGTCAAACTTCCATAAGCTTCTGCAAGACACTATGTATACTTGGCTCTTGCCTTCCGAGCTTTTTTGCTATTTCAAATATTCTAAGCCTATTATTATACTCTTTAAAGAGACCGGCTACCTTGCACCAAATTTTATTTACAACATCCAGTGTTTACGCAACAGAACGCAACAATCACAATTCAGGTGACAGTGGAGTCATTGGAGGAAGTCAAAATAATAATGACAACGACAATGGCGGCAACGGTCAAAAAAGCGGTACATACTGCGGCCAACCAGCAATAAAATGCTGTGGCGACTATGCCCCTTTTTCTTTCAAATAGAATTATATTTTCTTAAGGACACGATTTGTAAGCCAGCATAATTGAGTTTTTCCTATACCATGTCAAGTTTCAGCAGAACATAATCCAAACTGCCAATAATTAATCCAATTAGGCGATAGTGACATACAAGCTTGACAATCTTGTCGGAAAAATAAGGTACTTTACAGTATTATTTCGAAAAAATCTATAATGACAATAAATAGTATTATCTTCTAGACTCGATTTCGACCTTAAATAGCCTATTCTTTACGTATAGAAAGGAAAGTCCTGTTCAAATAGCAGGAACTCTTATCCCGGGCATAGGCAAAGACAACATGGAAAATGACTACGGAACTGAAAGGACACGAGGAATTTTTGATTTCCAACCTTTGAACTGAATCTTCTGCACAACCGAATTCAGATTATTTATTTACTAATAAACGTAAGTTAATCAACTAAAAGATCAAATGTCTGAATTTATAGAAAACATTTATAGCTCTCCCGTTCTCTCTAAATTTAAGAATCTACTTTTAGCATTGATATCGTAACTAATCCCTCTAGGCCCGAAATATAGAACAGATACAAAAATTGACCGAGTATCCTGATAGAAGGATAGAGCCCATTGTTTATACAATGATTTCATTGGGCACCTGTACGGAAGCCCTGGATTATTTAAAATGGAAGCGCGTTACTGAAGCCAAAAGGTTTGTCCGTTCTCTTCCACTAATAGATATTAAGCAATGGAAAGTGTTCGAAACCAATTATTTTTTGAAGACACTTATCAGTTAGTTGGCGGCGTAGAACAACGAGATTACTTAAAATTGAAAGGAGGTCAATCTTATCAGAAGGACATTTAAATGGTATCCGTTTACCTGCATCATTGTCCTTTTTGCCTATTCGTTTATCCGATGGCAGAATTCTTAATATGGAGATCAAGAGGAGCAAAAAAGCAAGACGGTTTTGGTTGAAGGCAGATATGTCAGGAATTTATATGGTCGCGCCAGAAGATAACTGTGAAATCAATCAAGCAGTGAAGTTTTTAGAGGCTAAAAAACGATGGATATTAAGAACAGTAAAATATTATGAACGAGCACGTGCGGAATACGGATCAGATGAACTTCGATCTGATTCGATATCATTTTTAGGTAAGATGTACAGACTCACATTAGTAAAGGATACCAGGTTCTCGATAACTATTTCAAATGCATTAGGCAAAATAACCTTTCATGTAACTAACCTGCGCCAGTATAAAAATGAAATAAAACAATGGTACGGTAATGAAACTCGCGCAATTATCACAGAACGTTTAAAATCAATAATTGGAATGAATCCCATGTTACCAGCATATAACAAAGTACTTATAAAGAATCATAAATCCCGATGGGCAAGTTGTTCCGAAAAAAAGAATCTAAACTTTAGTCTGTTGTTAGCTGCGTTACCAATTCAATTGATTGACTACGTAATCATTCATGAGCTGGCCCATTTAATTCAACTTAATCATTCCAAGAAATTCTGGGAGATCGTCAAAGGGATGGATCCGGAATTTCGGGCTCATCGCAAGATGCTGAGTAAATATAGCATGTTGATTAGATGTACACCGATAAATTGAACCTGTGAATCTTTGAACAAGTAAAGGCATTCATGGGAAAAAAATAGCTAGTGGATTTCAAGTAACTCAGTAATCTTGCGCTAAAAGTTGAATACCATAATTTGAATGGAAGTTATCCTCTTTGGAATTTTCGTTGATAGTATGGCACAGGATTTGAAGTCAAAATACGATCCTATTCTAACATCATATGTACTGTTTTCTGTTGAAAGTACACATATCAGATGGAATATTACTTTCAAAATCGTGCTGTTCATGGCAAATCTTATTTTGAAGTGCAATTTTCTTCCTTTTTGACTAAAGACCAAGCAACAGAATACCCAATCATTTGCACATAGCCCAAAGACAAAGTGATTCGAGAATTGAATGATATAGTGGAATCTAGCTGAGGCGCTTAATCGCCAAACTAAGGTTGTAGAATCTGAGGTATAGTAATCCATGTTAAAGGAATCTAATAATGAAAATCTACATGAAGATAATTGTTACCAACAAAACCTAAAAATTTATCCGTCTGGTAGTCAATTGATGGTCGAATTTGGAAAATAGGCTGTCTAGACGATTCATGCAACTAAAGGAGAGAGACGAATGTGCACTTATCTGTTATGTCCTAGCAGGCTATCCAACTCCTAGGCTGTGTAGTAAAGTAGTTGGTGCTCTTGTGAGCGGTGGTGCAGACATCATCGAAATTGGCATCCCATTTTCCGATCCGATAGCGGATGGCCCCACGCTCCAAAAAGCGTCCAGTTTTGCTATTCGCAAAGGAGTCACTGCACTGGATGCGCTACAACTAGCCAAGAGCATTCGCAAAGATTTTTCAGATCTGCCAATACTTGCTATGACCTATAGCAATATAGTAATAAGAATAGGTATGGACAAGTTCATGAAAGATGCTAAAGCCTCTGGATTTGATGGGTTTATCCTACCGGATATGCCTATAGAAGAGTCGCAGCAATACTACAAGAATGCCACTGCTAACGGCCTGTCAACTGTGTTCCTCGTATCTCCTAACACTTCAGGACACCGTATAAAACAAATTAGTTCAGTAACTACAGGGTTCCTTTACCTTGTTTCAGTATTCGGTGTAACTGGTGCACGGATTTCATTTGAGAATTACTCGATTGATGCTCTTAAAAAGGTGAAGAAAATTACCGGATTAAAGATTCCAGTGGGCATAGGATTTGGTATAAGCAAACCGGAACACGTAAAGCTTATGTCAAACTCTGGCGCAGATGCAGTTGTCGTAGCAAGCTCAATAATTAATATGATAACTGACTCACCCAACAAAAGTAGTCTAATAAACAAAATTAGAGAGTATACTATGTCGTTAAAGGCAGCATGTAGAAATCGAGATCATAAATAATAAAAGACGCCCTATAAATAATTTGGCAATAGTAATATGCAGGATGAAAGCTAGTACTTGTTATAGTGTTGTTGGATTCGATAGGCTACCTGCGGTTTGTGGAAAGGATTAGACGTTGAAGTTCACGAATACTCTCCGGATCGAATAATCTATAATGGATTCGGTTCATATCTACTAATTTTAGTTTGGAACTTTTCCATAAGATCCCTTGACAAACTTACCACTATTGTGAATTTAGATATCAAGACAATTTTTAGATGGATAGCCTTTGCGAAGAAAAAGAGTATTACATATTTGAACAGTCCTTCTGCTGATAAATAAACAATCAATTGTTACTGAAATGTAAACACTTAGCTATTTCTGGAATCTGTAAAAGCAACTGGGTAACTACCAGAAAAAAATACTGGTCTCTTTTCATGGTATCTGTATATTAATAAGACAGAAGCGAATAATCACGGCAGGCATAAATCCTAACATGTGTGAACGAAGGAATATTGATTATTACACAGCTGACATTCAATTAAGTTTCTCATACCAATGTGATCTTTTAGCAGAATATTTTGTTGATGATCTCACCAAACTTTACAAATCTGATAATATATTCTATTAGAATCAATTTGAAAGAAATTCACCATTCTGTATAGTACATATTCATATTATTTTTCTGCGACTTCTAATCAAGGACGGGGTTAGACTCGTTTAAACTTTATAATACAATTTCATCACTTAGAGGATAGGTATAGACATTAGCCCTTTCTTTCCCGATTGTAATTGAGTGTAAAAGTATGGCACCTACTAATTCACTTCCATCTATGCCTAAGCCTTTTTTTCCGAGTATGGATGTAGGTTCGATTTCTTTGTTAGACTGCATTATTTCATCGCCTGGATACGGCTCGAGGGTGACTCTTTCTTCACCTAAAAGACCAGATTCCAGTACGCCATTAGACATTTGTCTCCCACCATCATTCAATAAGTTCAATATATGATACTCCTTTCTAAGAATTCTCATGGCCTCTCGAATATCAAAGTCCTTACCTGTAACAATATAGCTTAATATCTCTGATTCTGGAAGGCTGTCTCTGGCAAAGACATATCCATCATCATTAGTCAGAAAGATAACATGGATGCCGTTCCTCTTATCTAATACTGCAATTCGATTCTTTTCATACTCCTCGATCATGCTTAACCTTTTAAAGGTTTTATCTGATCTTGCCACAATAATATATCTGAATTGTTGCGATTCATCCAATATAGTCTCCAGTTTACATAGGTCTTCAAACACATCCGGATCGGTGTCTCGGAAAGAGTCACCGAAAAAATGCCAATTCCAAATATTTTCTTTATTCAACATAAGATTATCCGCACTAACAATTATAGCGTCTCGTCCCATTAGAATTCTGTGAGTGGAGGCAAATGCATTATCGATCTTTCTTCTCTTGCCGCCTGTGAGGAAAGGTACTCCTCCTGCCTTTTTACCACTTATCTTATATACATAAGGCCCAACGTCATTGTTATTCATGGCATTGGCTGCAAGGTAACTTGTCGCTTGATAAGGGACCTTTAATTTGCTTATATATTCTGAACAAGCGCCAACGACAATTTCAGGCAATATTTTTCCAAGACTCTCCAGTCCGAAATCTTTAGATGGAGATATGACTTGAATACCTCTTTTTTTAAAATGTTCGAGTTGATCAGACCCAATCCGATTTCTTTCGGCTAGAAATTCAAGGTGACTAATATATTCTCTGAATATTTCTTGACAATCCATTTCCAGAAATAATCTCTTGTCAACACATAAAAACTAAACTAGGATTATTCCTCAAATCAATTGAGGACAACCAGGAATTTATTAATAAGTTACTTTCGCATGGTAACGAATTTTACAAAAAGAGAAAAAACAAGAAAAAATGTAGGGTATTTAGCTCTGACTTCCAGCTATACTAACTGAATTGCCGTTTCCCTGAATTTGAGATGCCTGATTCTGGCAATTGACGTGTGATGAACCGAAGCCGTTTCCGCAGTTATTTACTTGTGCCAATGACTGTGAGTTACTTCCGCCTCCGTGACCATGACCATGATGATGACCATGATGATGACCATGATGATGACCATGGCTGCTGCTGGCAAAGACTCCTTGAGCCATGCCGGTAGCAGTAATTAACAACATAGCCACGGCTGTTATGGCAATCAAACCAATTGAGTTATTCATTGGTTCTGATATACATTAAATCTATTTGGACTTTTATTATGTGGATAAGGTATATTTTTCATATAGTTATTCTCTATAACATTTTTCTCTGAAGGACAGCAAATATCATGTGGCTTATCTAAAATGCTAGAGACTAGTTTTGTTATAACCTAAGAATATATCTTTTCTAGCAACTAACTACCAATTCTGTTTGTCTGTAAGCACCTGCAATCTTGTAAAATGAGGAATACGTGACAATCGTAGGTAATGTGCTTCAACCAGCCCTTCGACAAACATCCTATAACTCTTACCTTCGTACTATCTTATTGCAAGTAATACTAAATGCTTCCATATTGTAAATACATAGTTACTCTTTCTGTGAAAAAAACAATGGGATCCTTGAAATTCTCAAGAAACAGTACATTGTATCTTCCAGCCTAACATTTCTTCATTCTTTCGACATCCATATTGGATTGTGCACCTACATAGCTCTAACGGCGTTCAATACATGATTTCTACACAGCCTGTCCCATCCAATGAATTGAACTATGTAAAAAAATTTTCAAAATTCAGCCTGACTGAACATTACAATAGATCAATTGCCAGTCATTAATATTCTCGAAATGACACTCTAATAGTAATTTCGATGTCATTAAGGATTTGAGTTATGATCCCCCGCAATGCTCGACCACCAGTCGGTCTGATAATTATCATGTGGAATTGTATACAAGTCGTTAGACGGTAGAGTAGCTTGAAGTTTATTCGCCTTGCTACAGTTTTAATAGAATGGTAACACATAACTGAAGCAAACCACTGTGATCCCATGTTTTTATTCTCGCATCTTTACCCTCTACGGAAACAGTGTACTCTTACATGATGTTCTTTCGTCTGCCAAATTGGCTGGTACAAAGTAATTAGACTGGTGCAGTATGTCTTTTTAATCTCACATGTTTTTAACGAAGGCCGCTTTGCTGCGTTTAATTCGCATAAAAAGCAAAGTACAGTACTTCATTCAGTATAATGGATCGGCAATTTTGAAAACGAATAAAATATAGCGATCAAATCAATAGATTACTATTTCGACTCTGGCGTACCTATACCTTTTTCTGCCTCCTTTAATTCCTCTATAAGGCTTAACCGTCGGTAAGCGCCAATTAGCACCCTAATTGTATTATCCATTGATTCAGCAGTTTTCAATTCATTGCGTATCTTGGCTAGTTCACTGTAGGTATCCTTGTAAATCTTTATGGTGATTGATTCTCCGGCTTCTGGATTTGAATAGTCACGCTGTATTCGCCAATTTTCCTTCAATTCTGTTAGTCACGTATCCTTATGTTGTTAACTGTTAAAAAGTTAGCAGTTGCGTTTAGCAACTACTGCGGGATCCTCGTCACTCGAGTCTCAATGGTTTTGATCGCTCAAGCGCCGCCGATAATCACGCTGCTGCTATCCCTACGACTAAAGCGATTGTTATGTCACTCATAGAAAAGAGTAGTGTTATAACCTCTTAATAGTCGATTTGTCAGTTAATCAAGAAACTGGTTGCTGTTTGTTAGCTAAGAGCTATTACCAGCAATAATACACTCATTCATTCATTAGCGATCACTATGGACCAATACTATTTTGGACATTCCCATAACATTGGAAGCCCATCTCTATCAAAAGTCGCAGGTTTACAATTTTTATTTTTACTCACGACTTCTTGCGTATGATCAAGGCTCCAAATAAAGCCCCACACTACAACAATGAAGACAGAGATAATCACCAAGACAAGGACTATGATTCCTATATTCTTTCTGCTTCTACCATGATGTTTGATATGAGTCAATTTGAGCAGCTAATTAGTAAGCAGGATTGAATTAATTAATCATTTGCTTTCCAGTGATATAGCTACAATAACCGGACATAATGAGCCATTACCCACGTTGTATAGAGCTCAAAAACAAATCTCACTTGTGAAGAAAAGAAAAGCAGACGTGCTCTGCTATTAGTCTATGTAAGTAGTTATCTTCGATAGTATCTGAGACTTCGAAGCCGCACCAACGAATCCGTCAACCATTTTCCCATTTTTGAAGATTGCAATCGTGGGTATGCTTTGAATACCGAAATTGCTTGAAACAACTGGATTTTCATCCACGTTCAATTTGCCAAAAGTAGCCTTTCCAACTAATTCGGTAGCTAGTTGCTCAATAACTGGTCCTACAGCTCGACAAGGCCCACACCAAGGCGCCCAAAAATCAACTACAATTAAGTGATTTTTGCTAATGGTACTTTCGAAATTACGATCATTCAATGTAATCGGTGAAGTTTCCATTGTCACTCGGTTATTATCAGAAAAACTGCTGCCATTGCCTTGATTGGCTAAATCTTTCATCTTTTTTTCCATAATCTCATTCAATTCGTTATCCCAATTTTGCATCGTATATAGGTTATCGCTTATGCCATTATTAAGGATTATGGCTTTTGCGTGATTTGTACAAAACCTTAATAATATTGACATTGATAAAATACAGTGGATCATGGTTTCCGAGAGAGCTTTATTTTCTTCTGTAAAACTTCTCACTAAAGCAGATTGTTCGTGTAATGACGTATTCTCATGTCTATACTGTCTCTCACCGCCGGAAATTGATCTTCTTATTGTCCTTTTAAGGTCCAATAAGCAATTGACTTTAGAGAATCTTGCGGATAGACTAAAAAGAAATAAAGGTACAGTATTCAGAGCATTGCAGAAGCTAGTCAGCCTTAATCTGTGCAATAAGTCAGCAAAGACTAGAGAAGCAGGTGGCTATTACCATGTTTATGAGGCTGCTGATATTGACCTGATAGAGAACATTACTAAGCAAAGGATAGCCGATGTGCAGCTTGCTCTCACGAGGATCAAAAGGAAAATTCGACATGATATAATAAAAATGAAGTTGAGTAGTAGACCCGCAGTATAATAGATAATAAAAATCATCTTAGATCAAGAATATTGTCTTCAAGATATCTCTTCCCTAATAGAAGATACAATATAACTGCTACTGATGTGGGGTCGCGTGATCTCGATGTAACCTAGAATAAAGTAGCATGAAAAGCAAGGCCGAAATTAGTCTATCTTCATCCAAATTTATGGCATTAGTCAGGGCGGAAATTGATATCGAAACTTACGAAATCCATTCTGAAGTCATTTCAAGAATAATACACCGTTATAAGGAAATTTTATTGGATCGTAATACCACGATTTGCAATATGCGAGCCGAAGAATACTTTCAAATCAGAACGTAATTAATTACGACTAAAGCATTTGAGTTACTGAGAACAAGGTGATACCAGGGAACTATGCTAAAGTTAATATGATCGAGGCTAAATTGGAGCCATTTAGATTTAGTGCGGAAGTTTAATTTCAGGATAAAGGCGACTTTCTAGTCAAACAGACGAGTCATCCGTAAATCTTTTGAGCCGGAACCACCTATTCAAGTCTAGTGTCAAATTCAATTGATGAAAACTCTATGAGTGAAATACTTCGAGAGTTGGACAAAGAGACAACAAGAATCGTTATATCCAAACAAATCCGAGGTAAATACAAGAAGATTTCCACAGTAGTAATCGGAATATCGAGTAAATTAAAGGACTCTGAAATTACAAAAATAACAAGCGAGTTAAAATCAAAAATTGGTACTGGCGGAACTTATAAGGATGGTCAAATCATACTTCAAGGCGACCATCGAGACGTTGTTAAACAACTATTAGTTAAGAGGGGCTTTAACGAGGATTCTATTGAAGTGCTATAAATGAATTGATCATGATTGTGAATTCTCAACATAGTGAAATATGACCATGAAAATGTTGACTGAAACACTTAATCTTTGATTTGATCAAAAAGGCAATAACCATGATTTAAATTAATATTAAATCAAGTCGTCGAAATTTGCCCCTTGGTACTTTCCAATACAAGTGTCTATGGTCGATGTCCTACTTTATAATTTAATTCTAGTAGGACCTTTACGAGTTATATGGGATAATATATCAATTATTGGCAGTTGAATTCAGCTTCGTTAATCGAGAAGTCCTGGATAGTTTTCGTATACGCGATTGCGATTTCTATTGAATCCATCCTCATCGAATATCTAACAAGATTTACCCAAATTTCCCCACTCAT
>DATBGR010000058.1:0-4228 GCA_036557905.1 Nitrososphaeraceae archaeon
TTATTTTCTCCACACTCAGAACAAACATCTAGGGTTGCGAGACTTACTATTATAGCAAAATCTCAATTTGTGGATCAACACTAAGAGAGCAATGGACCAACTAGATTTAATTAGTCAAATGTGAGCCCTACATAGAAAAGAAAAGATACTTTTCAAACAAGTCCTCATTTTGGAAAAAATAGCAGAACTACAAACTCACTTCCATTTCCGATGCAATTCTGAATTAAGATATAGTTCGACCCGTATATAGCGCATTTGTTTATGCTAAACTTATTGATATTAAATTTGCCGCCACAGCCAAACCCTTAGAGTCTACTCGTAAACAGAGTGATGTCGATTATTCAGCCATAATTATCTATGAGATCTAACCATTTGTAGTTATTCAATCAAAATTTATCTTGGAGTTTGTGGTTTATCTTCGGCTAATGTGATTAAATGTAAATCTTCTGCCAAGTCCTTACGCTTATCTATAATAAACTTCAAACTTTCCTCTAATGATAAGAATATTTGTCTATTTTCCATTTTATTAATAACGAAGTTAAATATAATTTTTGGAGATAGATTTCATGAATGTTGATGACTAACTCTGTGATGGTAACGAGCCTTGGCTTATTAATTTTGATAACTTTTGTAAACATTGGACTCATTGCTTATCCGTTTGCATGGCAAGGGGAGGCCACAACAGCACAAAATAATAGCAAGGCTTCCTCCATTGATGGTAATAAGACTGTCACACCTCATGGCGCTAATATCTCGGCTACCTTGCCTTTGTTGGTCCTTTTCCCCGAAGCCAGTCAGATTTCAGCATCAGGCTTTAGTACAAAGGCAGACGGCAGGTTGCAAATCGAAGTCCTTTTCTCTAAATCTGTAGACACATCGACATTCATTCCAGGCACTAGTCTTATCTTAGCGATGGAGACAAATCCAAACGCAACGTTGACTGTCAAGTGGGATCTTAACAATAGGTTTCTGACAATAACGACCAATGATTTATTGAGCTCTCTGTGTCATTTTGATCCTGATTGTAACTTTGCTTTAAGGCTTGATGGTACAGCACCTAATGCGATTAAAGCTACGGATGGTAGTTTACTAAATGGAGGATTTGACAATTATTGGAGGGTATTTGTTATCATAGGATGATTTTTTTGACCATCTAATCCTGTATTTTGCCACTCTTATAGACATTAAATGGCAATCAAAATTGATACAATTTTCGGACTTCCATCATACACATAGCGGCAAGGCTAAGCTAATCGTGCGGTCCAAGGCTCAAACCTGAAACTGTGATAATCATGTGGGGGGTCAAATAAAATAGCTATTTTCCAGCTCCGCTTATAGAGAAATAATCATTTTTATTTATTTCTAACCACCATATTCGAGTTACTTATTTTATCTATTATCTATCGAAGCATAGGCATGTCATGTCCAAAGTTGTCGGACAATTAAAAGAGGTGTCTAGGCAGCAAGATCACGATGTGTTCGTAATTAGTCATTTAGATAAAATATTATTATTCTACAGTCTATAGACTTAATCAAACATGTTTTCTGATGAGAATCTTGGTAAGGCCATCGATTTTGTAAACCCTAAGGTCAACAGCTGGGCAAAGGACTTGTTTGGAAACTTTGAGCAATTGAATTTGACTAGACCCCAGAAGGAGCTAATTCAGGTTTTGACAGCTGAAACTCTCCTGTACAATACTCTTATGTCAAATGAAGAAATCATCGCAATCTTGTCTGACATAATACGAAATATAGCAACCCGCCACGCATATGGAATGTTCCTTGACTGGGGTAAGAGAGCCTCATTATTCAAGGCAGCTGATAAAGAAAAATGAATCAGTGATAATCCCTTAGGATACTTAATTAAGAGTTAACTAGAACTACTGAAGTTCCATTAGTAATGGTATCAAATGCAGGTGAAAACCTCTTCCCAATTTCATACAAATCATTTATTTGTTCTTTTGAGGCAGTATCGCTTTTAATATTCATCTTTACTCTCAATTGCTGAGCACCTGGTCTTACATCATTAGATATGCTAGTCCAATCACGCATATCAAGATCACCTTCCCACGTTAATGTCAATGCTATCAATCTTGATACCTCTGGATGTTGCGTGACCTACAATAGTTTGTGTCATACACGCCCCCAAGGCACCCATACAAGCCTCACATACGGTAGGACCTCTTCCCTGCCCTGAGAACTCATTTGGATAATCATATTGCATCTTATATTCAGTATTTCTTTCTATATTTTGGTCCCCCATAACAAAGTCTTTGGAAGTAGTTGTTACGCTAAAACCACCATTCCATTCTGATTTTGTAGAAAATGTTACTTTTGCCCTTTCTGGAAGGTTTCGCATGGAATCAAATGCTGTATTTAGTATTTGCGTATTTATTCCATTGAATTCATAGTTATTTTTGTTATCGTTCATTTAATGAAACAATAAGAGAAGGTTTGTAAATAATGTTGTTGCAAGAGAAACAGTTTACAATACTTTCAGTATACTTTTGTAACTTATTCTCTTTGCTTTCCACTGCTTTGGGCTAGATAGTGTGTGTTATTATCGAGAACTTTCATTGCCCCTGACACTTGTATTTGATTTGCTAAATGTTCTCTTACTAGGATTTACCTGTTTCTTCAGTATCGAATTCAACTAATCACGGCCATAGAATGCTCATTTTCATGAAAAGATTACTAAACCAATCTAACCTATGTCAGGGACATGACGTGGATCAGCACCATGTGATTCAGGTTCAGCTTCGGGCATTGCCGACTATTCTTGCCAAGATATTAATTGCCTACTTTAATTGGGAGTTTTTATCTTTAATAATTTTCTATGAAACTGGTATCTTTAAACAAAAGTCTTATGAGCATCCTTTGATCAATATGGTGTATTCATTCATGCCCATTGTCACTGTGTCGCTATTCGGTGGAAGAACCCAAAGAGAAAAGGATAGGTTGGCTGAAGCAATAACTGAAAGTGTCTGTAAGATCTTAGGAGTTGATAAGAAGGAAGTAGTAGTTGTATTTCACGAGGGACCGCACGGTAACTTTTATTCCGAAGGCGTCAGACTATGAATAATGATTGAGTTTTAGTTTTTGATGTTATAATGTGACCTTAAATACTACGGTTAAGGATAAATCTTAGAGAATTGAAAAACGGGTTAGACATTGTAGAAGGTAGTATGAGAGCAGTAACGATTTTCTATGCTGTTACGTCGAAGCGATATGAATGTAATAGATACTTAGCACAGCTTGCCAACCATTATTACTGTACATGTTGTGGAGGTTTTGTCACATAACTCCTTACCTTGGAATATCAAAAGTAAGATTTGACAAAAATCATACCTGCTTAGATAGCGCAATTCAGCACCTAATTGACGACGATGGCGTTCATGAGGGCAAACTCGTAACTCGAAAGGATATAGTGTCAAACTTATACAACAGAATTATGTGCAAGGCGATAATACATGGTCCAAACAACACCTGGGACTATGGAGCAGATATTAAAATAGTCACAATTCATGGTACTGATTATATCAAAACAGACTCAAACCCAATTCCTTGTGATAAGATCGGAAGTCTACCAGAATTTTAGTGTGTTAGGATCATACTATGGAATAATTTTGCATGCGCCGATCAAATTTATAACATTGGATCAGAACTACACATTTTTCTTAAAGTAGTCTCTGCAGCATTCATCCGAACAGAATTCTATAACACCCTTTACTATACTTGTATATCGTACTCCACTGAGCAGGTTATTAAATTCCTTTGTACATGTAGGATATGAGATATACAAATGCTCATTTTCTATCGCTCGTTCATTAATAAGTGTTATTAATGCCATAACTCAACAACTTATCGTAAATTAAGACGGCATTCTTAATCCTAAGTGTAACTCTTCAACTATATAGAGTGCCATTTGCAAGCAGGGAAATGATATATTGTACATTGTGTTATACAAGGAGAGAAGGGATTTTAACGGCAAGACTTCACGTCTACAAAAGGAATTCGAAGTTTATAGATTTGTCCGAATTAGTTGAATAACTTGGTAGTTTGGGACTGACTGAGACTGTGCAAAAGTACTACAATAAACCACTTGAAAAGGAAGCCAAGAGCATAGTAGCAGGACCAAGCTTTCTGCAATTCTTGAACAAATTATTTCAAATTCAAATTACAACTGGAGATATCATAAACTTAGAATCTGGAAATCATAGTAAATATT
>DATBGR010000059.1:0-2950 GCA_036557905.1 Nitrososphaeraceae archaeon
CCAATAAGTACGTTTACATCGGCCTTTGAACTCGAGTCGCATGGAACATGAAGAGCAACATGTCCTGCATTTATCATATATGGTGTAGAATCATAAATATGTAGGAATCCTTTAGCAGGAATAGTTTGGCCTTGTAGAAGAAGTGTGACCGAGTCCCTTGACACTTTGCTTTGGTTGTCTGCTGCACCAGCAGAGGACATATTCATATTCATATTTGACATTGAACCACCGCCTATAGTTGCTTGATTTTGCGAGGGGTTCATCGGATTTGTTTGAGCCAGCACTTTGGTCATGCCTGTTGTCATTATCCCAATTGATAATACTGCTGCGATGAGTATTCCAGATATAACTCTGTAGTTCACCTTATTTTTTTGCATTATTGTGGCAATGAGTTGCTAACTTTATATCTTTTTTAGTTTATTCGACGAATGTACCAGAGTCTTGTCTAAGAGATGTTCTTGCACGCATTCATAATATGTAGTTACGATCTGATATAATCTATCTAAGCTTTAAGGATCAATAGGTTTGCCAACTGATGAATTGACACGTAAAAGTAAGTCATGGTAAAAAAGTAAAATATAACTTGCAAATCATAAATCGCAAAATTGGAGAATACTTGTTTCTTGAGGTGGTTAATTTCAACATTTGTGTTGCATTATAAAAGTAGAAAATGCAAGGTAAGAAAAAATAGATTTTTCCAACAACGACATTAGACCGGAAGTGAGAGATGGTAATCCAGTCCATTATTTGAATATCTATAATCTACAATTATTTTGTAGTTTCTCATTCTAAGTTTATGGTGTGATTTCTGTTTATTGTAAGAACATGGCGAGTTTGTATTTTTCTGCTCATATTTCTAATCGCCACGTATATCTTGTTCAGAGTCTAAGCAATCGCTATCATTTCTGCAGAGCGAATGGATAAAAAATAATACATTAGTAGTGCGGAAAATTACTTTAAAACACAATGTTCAATATAGTACACTGTCATGGTCTGCTAAACTAAATCTATCATAACGTAGGGAATCGTAACTTTGTCAGTTTTGTTCAGGAAACACTTACCCAATAGTGATATTAGTTTTTCTAATTGAATTCACTCGAATAGGAATCGAATATAGAAAATGCATTTGAAGATGTAAGAAGACAATGAATTCGATGTATACTCCTTATTTACATATGCATAAGATGACAATTTACAACTGATCTACATTCTAACCAGCACTATTTCTTGCAAGCGATTTATTCGGGTCCGCTTTAGCCATTTATATAACTAGATTAAGGATAGATTTGAGTAATGTCATATAATCCAAATGAGGATGCATTTCGGAGGAAAAGCACAGAAAAAGGTCTATCTTTGTACTGCATTCAGTAATAACCAGTTTCAATAATAAAATTAATAAGTACTACTTAGAAATGGTATCCATACAGTATTTTTGATTGTAATCTTTTGTTGCTAGTTTTGTTATTGTTATACCTGTTCTCATTTTAATACTATCCATGATCATCAATTCCGCGTTGTGGCAGTCTGAAATAATAACTGTCTTCTAACTTAATAACGAAAGAAACAGCTTGGATTAACTCGCTGGATCCTTGTCCAGCTCTAGCTCTACCATCAGCCTATAAATTGAATCAATTTACCTTTTGATGTTTAAGAATTCAAGAACTCATTCCTAGAAACAATCATTATGGTATATAGATCCCTTGATGGCGTTAACTATAAACCATAGATTGAGACAGAATCAATAATATTTAAATAAAGATAGCTCATAATAATATAAACCTGAAACGAGCAAAGGAATTAAATCGGTTAAAATTCACTAAAACCGCTCACACTTTTGTCTATGTTACCACCGCCAGTAATAGCCAAGACTTATAATGTGAATATCCTTCGCCCGCGGATCCTGTTAGTATAGCCACAATCAATATATTATGATTTTTGGTATGGTCGACGAATGTACCAAAATGGAAAAGACAAACTATTTAGTAATGAAATTATTTAGTTAATTGTTATTTTTTGAATTGATAATCAGAATAACTTTTTAGCTTTCATTCCAAATAATTTATTAGGTAGGGATTTTGAGATTTATTTGAACGTACTACATCACAATCAGAATAGGCAAATCGTTTGTATAGCTTTAGTATGAAATGTGTCTTCATTACTATCAGCTCTAGTATGACGGCAATTGCGTACTAACCATGTTGTAGTTCAATCGATGAGTAAAAAACTATAGTTGATTTATAGTTGATTTATCATTTCTACGTAAGTGTCCACAGATTTATCCATGAACACTTGCTTATATCTGCTTAATATCTTTTTGACTTCTCTTTTATTCACAATGGTATATAGCTGTGAGCGTTCCGCAGCTTCAATTGATACAATACCCGTGTCTTTAAGTCTATTAAGATGCCAGGAAATGGTAGACGGTGCCTTTCCACTGCACTCTACTATACTATTAAATGAACACATATCATGAGTTAGAATATGCAACACCAATTGTCTTGCTATATTATTTTTTAAGAAACTTAACATCTTTGTATCTTTATCAGGAATATGTGTAAGATAATATCTTGTCATCTTATTTCTGATTCTATGTACCCTAATCTTACCCTTTCTCTCCAATATCAAAATGTGATACGATAATACGCCATTACCAAATCCGGAAAGCCGCAAAAGCTCTCGATATCTGATTCCAGGATATATATTAATATAATTTAAAACTGAATCACCAGGGATTCGTTTAGATTGTTTAGAAGCTCTGGCAGTATTGGTACTGTCACTAGACAAGATATCTTCTAATGGTTTTATATCTACATTCATAATTTCTTGTTACTCACTCTAAAAACTCCAATTCCAAACAAGGTTAGCATTACAAACAATATTACATGAGGTAATTCAATTCTGACAACTGGTATGATTATATCCTCAATATTTGTAGTTACAAAGACAAGAT
>DATBGR010000060.1:0-4041 GCA_036557905.1 Nitrososphaeraceae archaeon
TTATGACTACTCATGACAGTAATGGCTACTCAGGTCCAGAAGAATATGGTTACAGTCCGCTCAAGTTCTATTGTATGAAGTGTGGTAATGAACATAAAGAAAGAGCATGCCCTAGATGTGGCTCGACCGCAGTAACAATAACATAGATATCATCAAATCAGAATCGAGCTATCTTGAACACCAATATGCCCATATAACAAAAATGAAACGTGATATTCTATCTAGTCTATCCTTATCTGTTTGCCTTTAGATTTTGTTTGTTGTTTTTTATTGAATATTACTTCAAGTATTCCATTATTGTATTTAGATTTAGCAGTTTCAACATCTACTTCTTCTGGCAATTTAATGATTTCATGGAATTTTCTCTGAGAGCCTTCGGCAGTTGATACTTCTACTGAGCTATCGTAAATATTTACCTTGATATTTTCTTTACTAACTCCCGGCATTTCCATAACCACTTTTACTTCCTTATCTGTTGTTGTAACATCTGCCAGTGGTTCTCTTTCTGATGAAATCACCGGCATTCTTCTAAAAAAACCTCCGCCTTGAAATGGAGATTTTACATTACCAAATTCTCTGACTTTGGGTTTGCCATCTGGACCAATTGTCATTGAATAGCCACAAACAAACGGTCCATATTCTCTTGCTTTACCACCTTCAGGGGTTTCATATTCTCTTACCAGATCTTTAGGTGCCTTAGTTTCTATATTTCTAATGGTGTCATTGAATTCTCTTTCCATTTCTCTTCTGATTTCATCAAAGCCTCTAAAAATATCAGGAAAACCCTTGCTAGCTCTTCTGCCAAAGAATCTGTTGAACCAATCAAATCGCTCAATATCACGATCGTCCGAAGACATATTGTCCAGTATTTCTAACAGTACCAGTATCTTAAATATGTTGTTCCTTCGATAACTAATAAAAGTTTTATTAGATTACAAAATTTGTCTTTTTGGTTCTGGAGAAATCTTTGGCCTTGCTCACAGAGATTCAAGTATGGAACCTAATTTACAATAAATTTCTGCAGAGATCCTAATATTAAAACTTAGATCAATGATTAATTTACACTAACCATAGCCAGTATTTTAAATTGTTTAATTCAAATTTGTGTATGGCAATCCACGGTCGTCAGCTTTACTCGCCAGATGAAATATTAAAGGGCACGACTACACCAACTTTACCTGAGCACCAATAATGATACAAACAGTATCAGATCTCAATGATCTGAAATTTTACGGTAAAAAAGTATTAACAAGAGTTGACTTTAATGTGACATTAAACGATGACATAATTGGCGAAGATTATAGAATTCGAATGACTATACCAACTATAGAATACCTTACAAAAAGAGGCGCAAAAGTGATATTGATGTCCCATTTAGGTAGGCCCAAACCAACAACTACAAATTCTCCTATCACAGATCGCAAATACTCATTGGCTCCTGTAGCAAAAAGATTATCTGAGATCCTGCTTGTTAATAAAGTAACATTTGCTACGAATTGTATAGGCCAGATTGCTCAGAAAAAGATAGATGATATGCATATGGGCGATGTACTATTACTAGAAAACCTCAGGTTTCACAGAGAAGAAGAAACAAATAATTCAGAATTCTGTAAGCAGCTTGCTTCGTTAGCAGACGTCTACGTAAATGATGCTTTTAGTAGCTCACATAGAAAACACGCTTCAACATACGGTACACCAAAGCTTTTTGATACTAGAGTAGGTGGGCTTACTCTCAAGAAGGAAGTCGAATATCTTTCTATGATTAGAGATAATCCAACAAAACCATTTACCCTTATTGTAGGGGGAGTGAAGATAAAAGATAAAATTGGTGCTTTAGAGAATCTGTTACCAAAGGCGGATAGCATACTTGTAGGAGGCGCTACAGCGTATACGTTCCTTAAAGCTAATGGGACTAATATAGGGAATTCGCCAGTCGATGATGAACATCTTAATTGGGTGACTAATGCACTCTCAAAATATAGAAATAAGATAATACTACCGACGGATCATATCGTCTCCAGAGCACAAGATTCTCCATCTGTAAGTCTAGTAAAAGGCGATATTCCAGATGGTATGATTGGTTTTGATATAGGGATTGAAACATCCCAACAATATTCAAACCAGATTGCTGCAAAAAGATCAGGAACAACATTCTGGAATGGGCCAATGGGGCTTTTTGAGTTAAAGCATTTTGCAAATGGCACCAATGATATTGCAAGAACAATGGCACTATCCTATTGGCGCGGCTCTAAAACACTAATAGGAGGTGGGGACACTTTAGAAGCTATGAAACGAGCTGGTGTGTCAGAAGGAGAGGTAAGCCATGTATCAACTGGCGGTGGTGCTACTCTTAGATTTCTAGCAGGAGATGAAATGCCTGGAATCGATATACTTCAATAATGATGTTTTATGAAAATAGCTAGCAAGTCTTTTAAGATTAATGCATTAACTGTTAGATTCAAAAATACCATGCTGCTTTGCAAATTCTTTGAACACATGACGCTTCTTAACATGGTGTCTTTCTTCAGCACTCAATAAACTTGACAATAACTTTACTGCCTCAAGTATATGGCTACGCTTATTCAACATTAGTTGGAAACATTTTATTAATTATGGATCCTTTAGTAACTTGAACAGGCAAAAATTAGAAAAGAGTGCAGCTGGAATAGTATTCTCAAATTATTTATCTAAATTGATTACTCTAGATGATAATAGCGATAAATGTAATGTAATATACCATGGATCATCGTCTTCACTATCAGGACTTGTCACCAAAAACGAAGCATTGGAGAGGCTTGGCTTGCCAAGAATATCTCTACCAAACAATGATAAATATGATACTAATAATCACTATAAGAAAATTGCATTAGCATTTGGTTTTCTTACTGCTACTAAAGGGTGGGATGTATTTGAAAATATGGATATTCCTCCAGGCTGGGTAATAGTTTTAAGCCATTCAAAGAATCATTATAGTAGAGAGATTATATATCAAAAAAATTTACGAGACAATAAGAAGATTATTAATCTACAGAAAGATTTTCTTAGTGACGATGATCTATCACTCTTAATGCATGCTGCTGACGCTGTCATCCTTCCATACAAAGTTTGTTCAGCTTCTGGAGTAATGTTTGATGCTCTGGCTCATGGACTGCCATTTGTAGCATCTAACTTGCCATTCTTCAATGAATTTGCGGCACATCACTTGGGTATATTAGTGAAGAATAGAGACCCAACAGAATTTTCAACTGCTCTTGAAATACTTGATAGTAGTTATTCTACATATAAACAAGCAGTAGAGAATTTTAAAGGACAACTTGATTGGAAGTTTATTGCTCAAGAACATTCCAAGATTTATGCGAAAGTTGTGTATGGATAAAGGAACCCAAACGTTATTGAGTAAACACTCCTAATAACATTTTCTAGATGTTTTTATTTATTAGCCGATTGGTAACAACAAGTAATAGTTATATTGATCGAGCCTATGACTGCAATTTTTAAAAGATAAGTGTAAAGAGAAGATGAATCCCTGTCTTCAGTAGTCACTTTATAACTTTAATGAATGTTGTGGTCAGCTTGTAGAATGAATACACGATTATCGAACTCATGGAATCTAATCAATATTACTCGGCTCCTCTTCCAGATCAAAAACAAAATCTCCTGTGCAGTCTGAATCCTTCACACTATGTCAATAATAAACCTGTATCCATTACTAGATGCATTTAATCTGGAGATCCTAACAAAGCATTACGGAAGACCAATAGAATAAAGACAATCATCAACAACAACTCCATCTCACATTGTATACTGACCTGACGAATAGTACCGATTCTCTTTTTTCTTAAGCTCAGCATAGTAATAATTTGGTTATACCCAAGGCTTCAAACCTGATATCTGCGAACAATTACCATTTTCGTTAGTCGTCATTGACACTAGGTCGTTTCTCTTGCTGCTTCTTATTCTTTATCCTAAGTAGGTCTGTTGCATAAACCCACATAACGAGATCGTCTTCGTCAGGGTACCGCTTCCACATATGCATACCGA
>DATBGR010000061.1:0-12935 GCA_036557905.1 Nitrososphaeraceae archaeon
AATAATATCACCTCATGTGATGCCTACTAGACCCGCAAGCTCCTTCCTACAAGCTGATCCTAAAAGTTCAGCAGATTTCTCAGGAGTCACGTCATTGACGTAAACTCCAAAACCTCTTTCCAAACCAGACCAAGTACTCAGTTGCGGATATACCTCGATGTGCCAATGTATCTGCCTACTGTTTTTCTTTTCGGGAGATAAATGAAATACTAAATTAAAGGCTACATTGTCCAACGCCTTAGTCATACCGCCCAATGTAGCACGCATCATAAGAGCTAAATCACCTATTTCCTTCTGTGTTATTTTCGTAAAAGCAGTGCTATGTCTCTTAGGATAAATCCAGAATTCATATGGATATGTTGGAGCCCAAGGCGAGAATGTTAGAAAACTATCTGTCGCTAAAATTTGTCTTGGCCCGCTTGACTCTACACCAAGGATCTGACAAGCTGAACAAGTTCCGTGATCATTCATATATCTGTGGTATGCTTCTGCCTCCATTTCAATCGTCGGAGGGATTGCTGAAAATGTCATCATATTCAAATGAGGATGAAGGATTGCAGCCCCAGCACCCACTCCACTGTTTATAAAGATGGATACATAAGTCACGCTCTTTTGTGAATAAAGCCATCTCACTCTATCCTGTACAACGAGCAGTACATTGGCCCATTGATCGATAGAAATTTGGGAGAGGGACTGGTTATGGCTCGGGGAAGCGACCACCACTTGATGATACCCATAAGCGGGTTCACTGTAATGTGGCTTATCTGAAAATTCAGTCATAGAAACCGTAGATACCGCCGGGTGGCTGTTCTGGAAAACTCTAACACACCAACCGTCAACATAACTCTCATCCGAATCTGAGAGTCTCTGTAACATTCCATCTTTAGCAACCAACGCTATAAGCGCAGGTTCAGTCATAGATTCATTTCCTGGGCAATACGGACATTTATTCTCCACGATTTCGTCACCCCCACGACCGATATCGGCCGCGGGAACAACTACAAACTTATCCAAAACATAATCTTTTCTAAGAATGCTCAACTAGATTGTCATACCTCTAAACATCCTAGGATACCTTTCAAATAAAGGTTCTCCAAACATCGATATCTCAATACTTCGAATCAAGAATTAACTTTTTTCAGGTTCCTTTATTCACATTGTTAGGTATTGATAAATATCATTAGATTATCTCTTTTAGCAAACAAGTAGTGCACTCCGAACGAATATTGTGGGCACTTTATGCCAATAATAGCGGACGAAACACGATTTATGATAAATTAAAACTCAGTTGAAGAATCTGCCATTTCAATGTTCCATTAGAGATAAATTTCTCGTAATAATCCGTGTTTCCTATGAGTGAGCATGTCCGAAACTGTAAGACTATTTATGTTCTGTTAGATGGAGTAGGCGATCTAGCACATCCAAATTTTGGTAATGCAACTCCACTTGAAGCAGCAAAAACACCAAACTTGGATTTTCTGGCTAGTAAAGGATGCATGGGAAATGTATTAAGTGTCGGGAAAGGTATTGCGCCACAATCAGATATTGCCGTCTTCAATATGCTCGGATATAGTTTTCATGATGGAAGCTACGTCGGTAGAGGCGTGATTGAGGCAATTGGCTCGGGGATCGACTTCAAGAATGGTGATCTAGCTCTAAGAGGAAATTTTGCAACAGTGGACTCAAAAGGTAGAATACTAGATAGAAGAGCGGGCAGAAACATAAAGGTAGATGAGGCCCGCGAACTATGCCAGAGTCTGAATAATTCTATCAAATTTAGCGATCCGGATGTCTCACTTAGCATAGTTCCCACAATTTCTCACAGAGTCGTTATAAGACTTAGGCATTCAAAGCGTTCTCTATCTGAAAAGATTTCGAATACTGATCCAGCTTATACTAAGGTCAACGGTATTGGTATTGCAAAGGCATCGTCTATCGATGAGACAATCTTGGAAAGCCGCCCTGAGGACAATTCTGATGCTGCCATTATATCTTCAAAACTTGTAAATGAATTCACAAATCAGTCATTGGAAATACTAAAAGATCATCCAGTGAATATAGTAAGGAGTTCGTCAGGGTTGAGGAATATAAACGGAATCTTGACACGAGATTCAGGTAACAAGTACCCTAGCCTTGAATCGATGTACTCTAGATATGGGTTGAACTTTGGAGCTATTGTTGATATGCCTGTTGAGGTGGGTATTTCAAGTGTTCTGGGGATGAAGATGTTTAAAGCTGGCGATGTTCAAGAATATCAGACCAAGGCTTTGTTTACTGTAGACAAATTGCGCGATTTGGACGCCATGTACATTCACATTAAAGGGCCAGATGAATTCGGACATGACGGTGATTGGCAGGGAAAGAGGCATAATATAGAAACCATCGACAGTTCGTTTTTTGGGCCTTTAGTAGACAAGATGGATATTGAAGAAACCTTAATTGTTGTTTCAGGAGATCACTCCACACCTTGCATCAAGAATACTCATAGCGACGATCCTGTTCCAGTGTTATTTTCTGGATGTAGTGTGAAGAGCGACGGCAGTGAACGATTTACAGAACATTGGGGTCAGAAGGGGAAGTTAGGCCAATTGATGGGGGAACAAATTCTAAATCAGATAATCACGTACAGATGTAAGAACGAAGTGTATTGATTGCTTTTGGTTGTAAAGATGAATCGCCATAAATTAAGAACCAATGATATTATTTCGCACGTTAATTGACCAAATTAACCAATTCGGCTATTACCAATCATGCCAACTTTGCATTGCTCGCACATCTGTTCATCAATATCTGATTCGATATCATGGTGTACGTCACAGATTATCATTGTAAATCTCATATAATTGCATAGCTGCAAAAATTTCGACATGGTAAACGGTGTATATGCATTGTTTCCAGCCAGATCCCGGGCTATCTCGTCTATCATACGCATAACTTCTTGAAATGAACTAAGCTTTGTGATTAAATCCGTGTCACCTCTGGTACCTCTTATGTAATTACTGACCGCTGCTTGAGTGATACCTAAAGCCCTTGCAGCCAGTTCTTCCTTCATCTTATACTCCCTAATCAACTTTACAGCAAGAATTGCCCTTATCGCTGGAATAAGAGACTTGGCCTCTATTTCTGCAGGCAAGAGCATATTTAAAAAAACTTCAACTTATTATATAAACCTTGTTCATACTCCGGCGGTTAATTTATGTATCACTAAAAAAAAGGTTTGCATTAAAATTCTTTAGCTCATATTTAAATAATCGTTTTCTTAGAATCTACTAACTAATGGATTGTGGATTAAAGGGTGGGCTTGAATTTGAAGTATAATGTAAAAGGAGTTATTTAGTATAGTATGAAAATTAAATTCGGATTTACCCAAGGGCTTAACGTTGCGCGGTTAGGATTAGACGAAACGCAAATTCTAACTGCCTGCCAGATAGCCGATAGATTGGACTACGATTCAGTGTGGGTTATGGATCATTCCAATGTTCCGCAGTGGAAAAATGCAGTTGTTAACGATGCCTGGCTAATGCTTGCGGCTATTGGGGCGTCTACATCTAATGTAGAATTGGGAACTTGTGTTACTGATGCTATACGCAGACACCCTTCTTCCATAGCCCTATCTGCAATAACACTTGATAGAATAACAAAAGGTCGAGCTATACTAGGAATCGGTGCAGGGGAAGCTCAGAATGTTGTAGATTTTGGCATAGAATTTAGCAAACCTGTCTCCAAGTTTAAGGAGCAATTGGAAGTAATCGAGAGCCTATTTAATTCGGATCCAGATAATCATGTCAATTATTCAGGAGAATATTACAAACTGATAAATGCATGTCTCCAAGCGAAATCAATCCGAAAACCGAGACCACCAATTTACATCGCAGCTGGA
The DNA here is from genome assembly GCA_036557905.1 of Nitrososphaeraceae archaeon. GTDB lineage: Archaea > Thermoproteota > Nitrososphaeria > Nitrososphaerales > Nitrososphaeraceae > JARBAU01. The sequence continues at coordinate 3,881 of DATBGR010000061.1, forward strand.
GCTCCAAGAACACTTGAGCTATGCTCCATTTATGGGGATGGGTGGATTCCGATAGGCTATACCCCAGAATTGTTTAAGCATCATGCCAGGGTTATTGCTGAAAAAGCCCAGAAGCTAAATAGAGATCTTACCGATTTTCAATTTGCCAATGATGTCGACATATACTTTACTGATGATGGGGAGGAAGCATGGAATAAGATGAAGAATGCAGTGAAAGTCAGTCTATACAAACCAGAGCTTCTGAAGGTTCATAATATACAGCAAGATTCAGAATTTGACTTTAGAAGATATTTTACTGAGTATGCAATGAATAAACCTGAATTGATGGAACAGATGAAAAAAGCTGCTATGCAAATACCAGACTCAGTAGCTAGGACTGCTATCGGGGTAGGAAAACCTGATGATGTTATTCAAATGTTGGATAGATTCATAAAAGCTGGAACAAATCACTTCATTATCCGATTCTGGGGCTTTGGATATTTCAAAAACATTGAACTCTTTGGTAACAAAGTTATTCCCTATTTCAGAGAACAGTACAAGTAGGTTAGATACTATAGATAAGAATCAAGTCTTGAATTCTCGATCGGATTGGAGTATGCCTTTTTCGTGTTTGTGTTCCTCTCCAGGGGATAAGCCTCAAAGCCCCTATTCACAAGTGTGGTAGCAAATTCTCTAGCGAATCCATGAAATGTGTAGATCTTCTTTGGTTTGCATTTATTGACCGCAGCAAGTAGCTCAGTGAAATCACAATGATCACTCATTGGAAACGCATAATCTAGTCCCATCATGTACTTGTACCTTGAATTTACGGCCCAGCCACTAAAACCTATTGTTATGGCGTCATATTTTATCTTTAAATTGCGAATGAATTTACTCCTGCCATGAGTCAATGGGGAAATGAGAATCCACGGTATTCCTTTTTTGATTTTTCCAGCGCATTCAGCTTCTTGAAAAGATGAAGCCTGCTTCAAGTCGACTCCAAGATCTCTGTATACACAATTAATTCTATCTATGGAATCATAGACATACATAGGTTCCCAATGCCGAAAAAGCTCTGTCAGTAGCTGAGCCTTTCCCAATTGATACCCCATAAGTACAACTGGACTGCCTCTATTGTAACAATCTGAAATTAATTTATTGACAGAATGCACTAATTCTGCTATAGCAGGAAATACATATTCAGGTCGCCCAAATGTCGATTCGATAATTAGTGTTTCGATTTGTGGTAATACTGCAGGTTGCATGAAGCTTCGACTTCTAGTCGAGAGATCACCAGTATAATAGACTTCATCGTCAATCACCAACCCCTTAGATCCGAGAATGTGGCCGCTATTAAGTAACTCGAACCCAGGATGTTCATGGACAATATCTCCCAAAGAATATCCTCGTTCTCTGGCAATGCGGGATGTCTCCTTTGACGCTAAAGTGACTGATGTTAGATATCCATCTTTCTTACTGTAAAGGTGGTCGGTGTGAGCATGGGAAACAAATACAAAGTCAGATTGTTGCTTTCTATGAGGGTCAAGCAAAATCTTCTTGTGACTATTCTGTGCCACAATATTAGTATCTAACAAATCTATAGTCCATTGCAATAGCGAATCAACAACATAAGGCCGGCTAATTATTTTAATATAAAGTATTCTGTTATTAGGCGGATGGAAAAATAAGTATGATATCAAGGGATAACATTATTTAGCATAACATACTTTACTTTTATTGATCATTCATTAAATGATCTATTGGAAAGAGGGAACCCTACACACATAGTCATCATGATTTCAGGAAGAGGCTCCAATCTGAGAGCCATTCTAAATGCAATTCAAACCGGAAAAATTCGGAATGTTGTTCCCGATATCGTTATTTCAAGCAAAGCCAACGCCGGCGGCCTTGAATATGCAAAGCAATTCGGTGTTCCAGCTGTAGTTTTTCAAAACCCTGAATTACGAGAGTGGGCCTACGATAGCCAGATTGCTTATTTGCTCGATGATCTTGGTCTTAAGGGATCTTCATTACTCATCTGCCTTGCGGGATATATGAGAATTTTGAGCAAGCAATTCGTAGATAAATATAAAACGAGAATCGTAAATGTTCATCCATCACTGCTACCTTCATTTCCTGGATTAAATGCACAGATGGAAGCAATAAATTATGGAGTGAAAGTTTCCGGATGCACAGTACACTTAGTAGATGAGGGTGTGGATACTGGAAGAATTCTTATGCAAAAGGCCGTTCCAGTGTATGACTACGATACTCCCGAAACACTTGCTGAAAGGATATTAAAATGGGAGCATATAATCTATCCAAAAGCTATAGATTCATATTTAAATGGCAATTTTAAAATAAAAACGCAATCAGCCATCTGATACTGAGTTAATGCCTTTTAGCTCCTTGAATCCTTTCTAACAGCATTTCATGTGTCCGATCAAAAGCAAAATAAATGGAATTAGAATATCCTCATCAAGTTGACTGCACAGATAATCGACGGTATTCATGTAGCAAAGTATATCAAATCAAAAATGATAAAAAAGATCGCTAGCTTAAAGTCTGAGAACTTGGATCCTTGTCTTGCTACTGTTTTAGTTGGAAACAATGTTGCCTCTGCCACTTACATTAAAAACAAACAAAGAGCGGCAGCTGATTTGGGACTTAAGACAAGGGATGAGAGACTCCACTCAACATGTCTACAATCCGAGATTATAGAATTAATAAAATCATTAAATGAGGACGTAGGCGTACACGGAATACTAGTACAGCTTCCCCTTCCTAGTCACTTGGACCCGTTTATGATTACAAATACTATTAATCCTATTAAAGATGTAGATGGGCTCACCGCAACTAATATGGGTCTGCTTGTAGGCGGCAGGGGATCCTTGAAGCCATGCACCCCTATAGGTATAGTTGAACTGTTGGATCACTATGGCATAAGCGTATCTGGGTTACATGTTGTGATAATAAATAGAAGCCAATTAGTAGGCAAACCCCTAGCACTACTCTTGTTAGAGAGAGATGCTACTGTCACTATCTGTCATTCAAAATCATATGATCTTCTGAAAGAGATTAAAGACGCGGATTTAGTAGTAACTGCAATTGGAAACCGAGACAAGTTCACGTTAACCGGAAACATGATCAAGACGGGATCCATCGTCATTGACGTAGGGATCACTAGACTAGGTGGGAAATTAGCTGGTGATGTAGACTATTCTTCTGTGGCAGAGAATGCATCTTGGATTACTCCTGTTCCAGGAGGTGTTGGTCCTATGACAGTATCTATGTTACTAAACAACACTTTGGTTGCAACTTCATTATCGAAGAATTGAATGATTAGTCTAACAAAGATGGCACTGGATATTAAAGCAAAGATAAGGCGAGAATATCTTGTTAGACGCAATTCACTAGCTTGGCATCAAGTTAATGAATGGAGTAAAATAATTCAGAATAAGGTCATTAATTCTGTAGAATTTGAATCTGCATCAATTGTTGGGAGTTATTTTCCAATTAATTCAGAGGTACTGACTCAAAACATAATTGAGGCAGCATTGGGTCGTAAACGCGTTGGCCTACCAAAAGTTGTGGATCAGGAGATTAGAATTTATGAAATTGCTCGAGTCGCTTGGCTAAACCAGTTACAACCAGGCAAGTATGGTATTAAAGAGCCAATCAATTGCGTTGACATATCTGAATTGATCACTCTGCTAATAGTACCAGGGATCGTTTTTGATACGAGTGGATGTAGATTGGGATATGGTAAAGGCTATTATGATAGATTTATATCATACTTGAAACGTGTTGGGAATCCTTTACTTACCATCGGGCTAGCTTTCGATTTTCAGTTGATAGAAAAATCGATGCTTCCATGTACTGAACAGGACGAACGAATGGACATGATCATAACGGATCGAAGGACAATTAAAGGAATGATATCTAATTCGTAGTTTTCGCGATATCCTTTCGATAGTACTGTTCGTTGTTACCCCATGAGATCTTCCGTACTGCTTCATATGCTCGGTTAGCTGCCTTCTCAAGATTTGACCCTCTTGCTGCAATGCTCAACACCCGCCCGCCTCTAGTGTACAGTTGATCACCAAATTTTCGTATAGTTCCAGAGTGGAACACTGTAACGTTGTTACCAAATTCTGATTTTATTCCACTTATCATTGATCCGGTTTTGAAGGCCCCCGGATATCCTTGAGATGCCATTACTACGCATACTGCGTGTTCCGGACTCCATTCTAATGGTTCCATGGAATTAAGGGAGTCTTTCAGGGCGCTACTGACATATAAATACAGATCCGACTTCATTCTCAACATAATTGGCTGACACTCAGGGTCTCCCATTCTTACGTTATATTCTAACAAGTATGGGTCATTTGTGGACTCTTCTATCAATATACCAAAATACAAGAACCCCTTGAAAGGTTCAGGGAAATTTCTAATGCCCTTCATTGTCGGTTCAACAATTTGTCTCAACGTCTTGTGATAGATTTCATCTGAAAAGAATGGTACCGGGGAGAAACTACCCATACCTCCGGTGTTAGGACCCACATCATTATCTAAGATTCTTTTATAGTCCTTTGCTGAAGCGAGTAACTTGAAGCTGCTGCCATCTGTTAGGATTATTAGGGACAGCTCACGTCCTGTTAATTTCTCTTCTATCAGAATCTTCCTGCCTGCGTCTCCGAACTCTTTTTTTACTAAGATCCTCTTTATTGTCTCAAGAGCATCATCAGTACTGGTTGGTATGAATACGCCTTTTCCGGCGGCTAGCCCGTCAACTTTTATCACTATATCTGTGTTTCTGTTGTTGACATAATCAACTGCCTCTTCGTTATTTGAAAAAACTCGAAAATCGGCCGTGGGTATGCTATTATTCTTCATAAAATTTTTGGAAAATATCTTACTAGACTCAAGCATGGCACTCTTCCTTGTTGGACCGAGAATCGGAATTTCTGCAGCATGAAATGAATCCACTATCCCATCTGCTAATGGACCTTCAGGTCCGACTATAGTTATACAACCGTGCTTTCTTGCAAATTCGATAAGATCTGGAACCTGACTAGCTTCTAAATAGGTGTTTATAGAAGTGCCACCATTACCTGGCGCATAGTATACATTAGATACCAAATTGCTCTGGCGGAGTTTCCAACCAATTGCATGTTCCCGGCCTCCTGAACCTATTACCAAAATATTTGCCGTATTATTTTCTGATAAAGCTGACATCAGTACTAAGTGTTACGCGACTCAAATTAAATCGAGTGGGTAGCAGCCATTGATGAATTAGTTTAGAATCCCATTACCGAGAACGCTGGCTGTAAGTTATCGGATTTTGTCGCGAGCTCACTCGATGACACCCAACTGTCGCGATTACAGCACTCGACCGGAGTTTAAGATGGGAAACGAATTTTCAAATGCATGCGGACATTGATTTAGTTATTCTGACTTACCAGGAATATTTCAATTTAAAGCGTCTGCATCGCATCAAATATTGTCAATTAACAGCTTATAGCATTCTTAGGCGGGATATAATCGAATCGTATTACGACATATATACATCTCATGTAATATGAACTTACGAAATATTGAGAAAAGTTCTTCTAGTAATTATCCTTGTTTTTGCAGCGGCTAGTTTTCTATATGGCTATAATTATGTCTTTCATTTCATAAGCAATTCGTATCTTGGCAATTTGAAACCATCGCCAGCAGAAAATCGAATTGGGATTTCTGAGGCTCCCCTGGATAAGAATTCACGCATAATAGGCTCATTGGGATTGTCCAGAAATACTAGCAATCTTGACCTACCGGGCTTGTTCAAACAATCGCAGGACTCAGTCGTACAGATAACGTCAATACGTGGTACAGAATCTTCTGATTCGAGTAATAGATTAGGCTCGGGTTTCGTTTACGATACGAATAGGCACATAGTCACAAATCAGCATGTTGTTAGTGGAAATAATCTACTAGATATTACCTTTTCAGACGGAACGATTTATCGGGCACGTCTAATTGGTTCGGATCCATTCACCGATATTGCAGTATTGTACGTTCCTAAGGTTCCGACGAAAAAATTGATGCCACTGCCATTGGGTAATTCTACGAGCATAAGGGTCGGAGAGCAGGTCGCAGCAATTGGAAATCCATTTGGATTATCAGGTTCATTGACTGAGGGAGTCATTAGTGGATTGGGAAGACTACTTCCTTCTAAGGCAAATTCGAGTTCACATTATTCTATACCAGATGTGATCCAGACTGATGCCCCAATTAATCCAGGAAATTCAGGCGGACCACTTCTTAACATGGATGGTGAAGTCATAGGAATGACTTCCGCGATATTCTCTAATACGGGTGAGTTTTCAGGAGTCGGACTTGCCATATCTTCCGATACCATGAAAAAAGTAATACCGCTACTGATAGTAAACGGTACTTATGCTCACCCTTGGTTAGGCATCTCTGGAGCTAATATGACTCCAGAGCTTGCAACTGCTCTCGGGCTGAAAGATCCGAGGGGATTTTTAGTAATTGACGTAATTCCTGGGAGTCCAGCTGCTAATGCAGGTATACGAGGAGGAGATCAAATCGTTAGTATAAATGGTCAGCAAATCCCTTTAGGAGGTGACGTTATCCTCCGAATTGGTGACACTCCAGTAAGAAAAATTGATGATGTTCTCGCATATTTGGAACGCTATAAGACCATAGGAGAAACTACCAATCTTGTGGTCCTACGCGGTGGTCAGGAGACTAATGTAATTGTTAAATTGACCGCGAGACCAAATTCGATGAGCCAATAAGGTTTCTTGTGGTAGAGTATGCATTCAAAGATATGTTGAAGTGGTCTCGCAAAACAAAACTAATAAGTCGCCTGAATTCAACAAAAGACATTGAAAGATTATGACCACTATATTATTTGGTTAGATTATTTCAATAGAAGCCTTTCTAGACACAAGGGTCGTAAGCTTAAGCGCGAGTCTTCTGTGTTTGATCCTACTATACAAGATCTCATTGACGCTGCCAGGTCTATTGGTTATGATCCCCCGCAAGAAGATACCAATGATCATGCAAGATACCCAAGGAGACCTTTTGTAAGATCTGGTTATGTAATGCTACCAAAAAAAGAGAATAAATCAGCCTTAATTCGAGCAATTGCTGAAAAACTAGTACAAAGAAAGAACAAGAGTAGATCATCAAATCGTTAAAGCAGACATTCTCGTTCCAAAAAGTGGTCTGGTTTTTTTCTCAGTATTCTTAAATAGAGGTCATCGTACATTGATTCTCGGTTTGTTGCCGATAGGGGAAGTGATACATTTAGCGAAGAGTGGGAGATATGTTGTCAAACTATCTGAAATTGGATCTAGAGTGCGCAGCGGAGAAATTCTATACGATGATTCCGGAAGGCGAACTGGAAAAGTTATCGAAACAATTGGTCCTGTTTCCGCTCCATATGCCTCAGTGTTGCCACTTGTCGATCGTCCAAAAAAAGCTGTAGGAGCAAGGCTATTTTCTGGAAATATTAAACATGCCAAACCAACCCGTCGAAGAAATTTTGGAAAAAAGAGCAAACATGCGAGAAAAGATTTGAACAATTGAGAGTATATCTTTGGGAACCCACGTTACTCGTCATCCAATTTCTTATGCGTCTGATCTGAAGCCGAAATACCCGCTGAACACCAATGGAATTGTTACGTAGAAATGTCTCTAATCGACAAAAGAAGGTTGTCGGTTTTGGACTTACTGAGTTAATACTTGTGTGCCATTCCCACTATATCTTGAACGTTTCTGAACCCTTTGTTTTCCAAATACTTCATGATTCCTCTCGAAATCATCTTAAAAATATTTATCCCAATATTCCCAATTCCGCTACCTATTTGTACTGCTGACGCCCCTGCCAGTATGAACTCAACCGCATCTTCCCACGTGAAGATACCTCCACATCCAATGACAGGAATTCCGATTTTTTTTGAAATCTCATATACACTCCTTACTGCTACTGGCTTAATCGATCTCCCAGATAGCCCACCTATCTTATTACTTAATACAGGCGAGAATGTTTGTACGTCGATCGTCATTGCTCTAATCGTATTAATAGCTGTAACCCCAGTTGCAGCCTCATCCTTTGCAATGCTAGCTATCTTGAGAACATCTACGTTGCCCACTCCCAATTTTATAAAAGTTGGTTTCTTGGTATTCCTCTTTACCGTTCTAATTAGCGCCCTCACCATTTCAAGATCATCGCCTACTTCTATTCCCATTTTTTTTACATGGGGACAGGACAGGTTGATTTCATAACCCAATATATTCAATCTGTCAAGTCGCCTAACCATATGGATGAAATCGCTTTGGCGAGATCCCACGAGGCTCAAAATTAGGGGAGTGGTATTATCCACTATTTCTGTAGCAAAGGCTTCAAAACCTGGATTGGCAAGTCCAACCGCATTGATATAGCTTTTGCCATTAAGTGCAACGACCGTGGGATTATGATATCCCTCAATAGGTCTGATGCTCAAAGATTTCGATACCATGCACCCTGCTCCCGATTTGTAGATTCTGTCGAAACTGTCCTGACTAATACCCATGAAACCTGATGCCAACATAGTCGGATTTCGGAGTTTTAGACCAGCAAATTCTACGTTTAGAGATTGAGTATTAATCATATTAGCGTGGCTCCATTAAATTATCAAAGATCAACAAAGCATATCTAGTAATAATATGTTTGATAAATAGCATCAGACCAAACATGCCTAAATTCAACGTCTGCCTAAAGCACATATGCTATCGCTATATATTTGGCATATAAATGAAATTCTTGACAATATGAAGTTAGCTTTTAGCTCTAACGCCTTCAAAGCATATCCAATTGATACAGCCATTAAAGAAATTAAGGCTTTAGGTTACGAAGGTGTAGAAATATTGTGCGATTATCCTCATGCTTATCCACCAGATATGAGCTCGATAAAAATTGATGCATTGAAGGCAGCCTTAATAGAAAGTCATTTAGACATCTCTAATTTGAATGCCTTCTCTCTTTACGCAATAAATGATGTATACAATCCTTCATGGATAGATC
>DATBGR010000062.1:0-7307 GCA_036557905.1 Nitrososphaeraceae archaeon
ATAACTATCTGTAATCTCTTTAGTTGTTTGAAGAGTATGTTCTTGATAATCATTAATAGCTTCTGTATTTCGTGGAATCTCTCTTCTTGCTTCATCGATTGTTTTTTTAAGATTATCTTTAGTTTCCTCTATTGCCCTTTCAACTGAGTGGCGTTGCTCTGATAATGATGATGATGATGATTCAGTTGAAGTAGTCGTCGTAGTCTCTACACCCATAGTATCACCTTCAGTAGAAATTCTTGCCGTGGCTTTATCTAATTCTCTTTTTGTTGATCATAATCTTCTGCTTCTTATATGATATAAATGTTGGTAATAGACGGTATAAAATGCCATTAAAGACCATCAGATATAAAATTAGCCAAAGGTAAAGTAGACAGGTTGCATTATCCTTAAATTATCATATAAAATAAAAAGTTATGAACAGAAATTTGATCAGATACCACTTCACGCGTATGTCGGTTTTTGGCGCGAGCCTCTATACCATATTGAGTGGTGATCCCTTATGTCATCTATGTCATTTATCCGAAGTCTACGAGCAGACAAACATGCCTTACATGACAATACAATTCAGAGTTGATAACATCTGGACTGTCAGCTCAACTAACATCCAGAATATACTATAACTCAATTTTGATGACTATCAATTATCAAGTATAAATATTCAAAGCTTATGCAAGACTGGGTTTTCATAATATAGGAAGATAAAAACAAGTTAGCTAAATCTATGGAAGACATATATCAAATAGTGTGCAAATTCTATGATAACATGATGAGCTTTAACGATTGGTGGATGACTATTCCAGAAGATCTTCGATACAAGTCACGTAAGGGAGATGAAGCAAACAAACCATTGCTGAACCAGGTTAACTATGTCCTTTTAAATCTCCATCTAGCTGGCAAGCATGATGCAAAGCCAACTCATGAAGAGCTAAGGGATTGGCTGCATAGCGGTCAAGTAGATGTCCTTAGAATGAGTGCGAAATAGCAGCATAAAAGATACATAATAATGATGATTTATAGATTAGCAACAATACCTCAATTAGCGTTAGCATATTCTTAAAGCAAATTTTGTCCTTTTTAATCTAGGAAGTTAAGTTACTATTCTCAAATATTTGATTTTATCAGCCAGCTGACCAACGCAGTATATCGGTAGATGCTATGAAGAATTATAAGAAATTAGATTATTATTAGGTGTAGTGACACTTTCCCTAACGCGAGCAAAAGCTTAGATTTTCATTAATAATAAAATTATTCAGAAAGTTATACACTAGCGATAATTTTATGTATTTAATAAATTGTTAAGAAATATGTCACAAGTATAATAAAATTGCTATATTGGGTTCTGTTAACTTCTCAGGCCCTGTGAAACGCTGTTAACTATCGGGCCATGGAGGAGGCAATTCGTTTAATCGTCTTATCATGTTGTTTGAATTCGTCCTGAATTGGTTCAACTCATTATCTTCAACCGGACAATCCACTGTTTGAATACCGTTTTTAATAGGACAATGGTCTTCAGGTTTATCAGGAATATAAAAGATCTGGGGGTATTGATAAATATTATGTTGAATCTTTAGCCCCACACTATTGTCGAGTGGTCTTTCATCACTGCCAACATACCTAATTATGAAATCTGATAATTGGGCAAACTGTTTCATTGTTGTGTTATTATGTTCCCAGTAACGCTCTAAGAAATATGAAGCATATGGTGTACCGGTTCCAATCGCGGTTGGCTTGGTTAAGGGGGTACATCTACCATCGGGCTCAAATAGGAGCAAAGATGCCTGACCATCTGTATGAATACTTGATACTGTCATTAAGATTTTACATCGATATTTATCATTCTTCTTAAAAAAGTCATCTTGAATATGAGAGACTCGTAGCTTCATTTGTTCGATTGTTGGACCTGGTTCATCGAAATGACGACCAGGAATAAATGGTTGTCTAAATGTTTCTTCGATTCTTTCACGCCGAGTGGTGCGTACATAATCATGTAAAGTCATTGCAAATATTTGGAATGCTCCTGCATCACCAGAGAATCCTGTTAGTACACCCCATAACTCACCGGTAATCTTGTCACCGTATTGATACTGAATTCCGCGGTCGCCTATACTACTTAGTTTTCTGTCTGCTGCCAATACTACGCCGTCACGACATCTAGCTCCCAAGATTAATGTCATGCCATCATATCCATCTAAGTCGAATCGGTCAAGATGTATTTGAGTATGATCCATCATGTTCTTTCGACTTTCCTAGCGTTTTGAATAATCGTTATCCATTTATTATCTCCTTCAATTCTGACCCCACATTTCTCAGCGGGAGTCTTATCGCCAATGCCTTCATGGGGTCTTAGAAAATTATGATACAATTGATAACCTGGCAATACGGTTGTATTAACAATCTTCAGACCACGCATAACTTTTTCTCGGTCTCGGACTTCACCATTCAGCCTTTCCATCTTGTTATTGTTGTGGTCGCCTTGCAGTCGAATGTGTGATATATGTCTAGTTCGCGGGCTTCTAATGGTAGCGAATTCATGCATGTATGCATCGTGATAGTTTTTCGCTCCGTCACTGATTAGAACATTTGGTCGTTTGCCGGCAATCTCCTTAGCCTTTCTGAATAATGGTCTTACATCTGCCGTATATTTCGTACCTGCAACCTGCTGGGCTATCCAGTAGCGAGTCTCATCGTCCATAATCGCATACATGTATTTCATATTACCCCTGAACTTGATGTATAGTTCATCAGTTCTCCATGAGTTACCTAATGACGGGAGCTTTATCTTCTCTACATAGCTCTGCATGAGAGTAACGTATTTTTTAATCCATTTGTAAACAGCGACATGACTTATCTTCACTCCTCGAAGTTCTAAGAACCTCATTACATTACGGAAGGATTCACCAGTGAAATACAGTTGCATGGCAGACGTAATAGCGTCTGGAGGTGCGCGCATCTTCTCAAAGCCAATATTAAATGAAAACCTCTTACCACAATCTTTGCACAAATATCTCTGAATATTATATTGCTTATTACGTCTTATAGCTTTTTTCACAATGCGCTCTGAACTGCAGTAGCGACAGGCTAGTTGAGAAATCGGTCTGATTATGACTTGCTCCTTTACAGTGTCACGAACTGCGCGGCTGAATTCGACTGCGTAAATATGTTTACACTTAACTCCACGAAACTTGTGGTCAGGACATGAACAAGTCCAACCGAGTTTAGTTAGAATGACTTTATACTTTACCTTGCTAGATTGTGAATTGACTACATATCGATAGTCACTGTATCTCTTTACAGCCCTCTCTACACCAGCGATAACTTGTCCCCGTGATTCTCTATCATTAGCGGAATCCATTGGTCTATGTATACCTTATAGTAATATACTAGAGAGTATTATTTAAGCCTACTTATCAGTATATTAGCAGTGATTATATACCTAGAATGTATTAGTTGCAGTATGGGTGAAATTATGATTAAAGGATTTATCTGCGAACGTTGTCATCATAAGTGGGCACCGCGTGAAAACGAAATACCAAGGGTCTGTCCGAAATGCAAGAGTCCTTATTGGAATAGACGAAGAAAGTCCGAGTCGTCAGTAATCGCTAAACGGGTGGCTAGATAAATAGAAATGAGTACCAAGCAATTACGTAATAATAGTGGAAAGCGTTTGACCTACCGTCGACCTAGCAGAGTCAGCGTAAAAAAAATAGAAAATATTGATGGCGAACCTGAAATAAGATTTAGACATATTGATAAGGCCGATGCTAAAAAGGAAATTCAAGATTACTTAAATAAGCATCCTCAAGGGTCACGTACAAGTAAGATAATTGAAACCCTAAGAATAGATCCTTTATTAACATCAGATATTCTTGAAGAGTTAAAACAGGAAGGAGCGGCGTTTAGTAAACCCATTGAATGATAAGATATATTTTAGTAGAGCATTGGTTTATGCTAGGAAAATCGATAAGAAGAAGGTACTTACGAAAGGCTTCGATGTCCATAGAACCCAGTTTGCAAAACTCGACGATGGATATTTTATCATTGAACAAGATTGGTTTCCCTCAAGTGCCAAGAAATGACCCGATAGTTAACACCCTCTCATAGGGCCCATTAAGTTAACAGAACACTATATTGTCTAACTATATGATATAAATAGTATATAGGTCAAAATAGTTAATGAATAATTTCTATTGACACTAGACGATTCATTATATGTTGAGCCTATCCTAAATAAAAGAGCAGTAAAGCATTTTAGTAACTCCGCCTTAACGAGCGCAATTCATATTTTGATTTGTCTGACAAAAGGTAAGAGTCCTGAAGAGATAGCCAAAGATTTTGATGGCAATATCGAATTAGTTTGTGTCTGGATAGACTACATGATAGGTATTAACTGGGTTTATAGAAATACAAACGACGGAACCTGGGTAGCTTCAAACAACGGAAAAGAGTGGATTGAAAAATATTATAAAATGTTATATAATTAGCCTTATCTAGTTTTTAATGCAAAAAATATATCTTAATGCATAAAATCATATTAATCTTATCCGGTTACTTTGTATATCATTATAAGGCATGTTCTTGAATTCTAAAAGGAGGTTATTTGTAATTAATTATGATCTTGAGATTATTCAATAATGTCCGTAATCGCTCTTCCTCATCCCCAGTATTCACTTTATGTGACAAATGTTACTGGTGTGCAACATACCTTGATAAGACTAGGAGACCAATAGATCATAACTGTCCACAATGTAGTAATGGGATTGAGCTGTCCAGCTTTCCCATTACTTCTAACGAATCATTTAGTTTTGATTATAATGAAAGACGCGGAGTTGAATTAGAATTCGGATCCAGATAGTGTAACACTGATTTGTGAAGAAATTGACTAATTTCTAAAGAACCAAAGAACAAGAGCACAGGAAAATTAGCCTAGTAGTAAACAATCATTAAGCTGATTTTGGTCCTGGAAATGCCGACATATTCAGGAAAATGTTGAATTTGACGGAAGCAACACGAATTGATGATATCCAATTTCCACATGCCGACAAGGAAGGATGTCAACACTGCCTTAATCTACTAGAATCTGTCTTTGCATTAACATTCAAATCCAGTTAATATGTAATAAGTTCAACACATCGTACAACATTTGACTATTTAACAACGTCTGGCCTAATTATTTCAGAGATGACAATACAAGTCGATATACGAAATGCCAGATTATAACTATTATCGAAAATGAGACGAGCTAAGTTTAGATTGACTGTTTGATATACATAGGTCTTGATCATTATAGATCGTTAGTAACTAAGCCACGGGTGCGTGCTATGTCTTGCCTGCCTTCCATCAGATTATGCCAAGTTATAGATGATTGCTCATGATGGTGCCCCATTCTTGCACTAATGCACTCAATTTACCATGGATATTGAATAGTATTATTGATGGTAAATGAACTGAGTGACACTGTCTGACAATGTGAAATAACTGAATTTTCTTCTAGACGTCTTAGTAAGAATGTTCAAAGCTATCTATCTATCTTAGATGTAGTAGGTTGGAACAAAGAATGTATATAAAAATCGCGGTCCTTTTTGCTTTGATCTCATCACCAAAGCATACCCTACTAAGTGAAATGAACATCATAGTATTCGCAGTGATCAGTCTTGCGTTCTTGATAAGCGCGCCAGTCTTTCTAATGGAAACACAGCAGCAGCCTGCCTTTGCGATATCTCCATATCAATCGGGATTTCAACACGGAGTAAGTGACAGAAAGGATAGCTGTTCACATCTAGATGGGTGCCACTGGTATATTTTAGAACCAGGCAAGGGCTTTGCATTTCATTCATGGGACTTTGTGAGAGGTTATGTTACAGGATTTTGCAAGGCTAGTCCTGAAACGTCAAGTGACGCAGATCAAGCCAGTTGGTACTGTGATAAGGGTCCAGATTCTGCTTCATGGGTGGATGAGAAATGACAGCTACTCTAGGCGCAATTGTAGTCTTGGTGCTAGGTGCAACACTAATGATGGGCACACACTCTGCCTTTGCCCAAACTGTATTATCAACTGTGTCAACTGATCCTGGACAATTATCACAGCTTCCACATTCACATCATCCGCAAGCTGACTACCAGTCAGGCTTTCAACACGGTGTAACTGATGGAATTACCTCATCAAATGCAACATGGTATATTGACCAACCAAGACATGGCTTTGCGTGGCATTCGGTGGAGTTTGTCAAAGGGTATATCAATGGGTTTTGTAGCATACCAGCCAATGAAAATGTGGGAACTGATAATGATAGGGCCGCATTTTACTGTCCTGATGGTCCAAGCTCTGCGAAATGGTTCATAGGCAAACATGAGCCCATTTCTGAAGGTATTGCTGTAGTCACTTATGGCATTCCATCAGCCGGCGCGAATGTAACATATCAGTATTACGATAAGACTTCAGGCTCGGGCGGGTCAGAAACCAGAATGGTAAACCAAACTGGAGAGATGCATTTTCTGGGATATACTGACGAACTAGTTGGATATTACCCCGGAGATAAAGTGACTGTGAGTGTAAGCCAGTGTATCACACATCTGAATGCATACGGCTATCCAGAGTGCATTTCACTGTCGATTATTGATAACAAGACGATAACGCTTGGTGAAACTGGCGGTATTGTCAGTCTTGATCTATCGAAAAACCAGGTGACAAGCAGATGAAGATATTCCTTAGAGTCCTTACAGTTATAGTATTACTAATTTGGGCGCAGTCTGGCTTTGTGCAACTCGTAGCTGGGTTATTCATATTTGTAGTTACCAAGAACTAGAACTATTAGACAATTTTGAGAATCTATGTGGCATATTTTATTCTGTTCGCCGTTTTTCTTATAGTCTAATTGTAAACTACTATGGGTCTGATTAAAGCATAACATTGCGCGGCCCAATTTCCTGTCTCCTCTCGATCTCTTGCAGCCTTGCTGATAATGATACAAGTTGATCTGATAATTGAGCTATGGCATCATCCTTTACTTTATCCCGCTGTCTTAGTGACTGATTCAATTCTTCCAATTCCTCCACCTTGGTTTGTATGTCTGCACCTTGTCTTTCTAACTGATGGATATTGAGGAAGGTTAAATAGGGCTCAATCTTTCTGAACAACTCTGCTTTTTCAGAGTCTTTTTTGCGCCAGTATGTAGAACCTGAATGTCCTATAAAATAATCCGAGTAATCAGCGTAACCAAGGTCGGATATAGTTGTCTTTACGTATCGTCTAAATGAATGAAGAGTTATCTGCCTTCGTCGTTCGTTACCATCCTCTCGTGCGCCCT
>DATBGR010000063.1:0-1535 GCA_036557905.1 Nitrososphaeraceae archaeon
ACGATATGGACAGAACAAATTGGAAATACGGCTTGTCATTGAAATAAAATTATGAGAACTACTGCATCAAATTAATGATTGGAATTACTCTGTTTGAATTTATTGACCACTGCTGATTATTCGATACAACTATTATGTTCCTGTATTTTTAATAATTCATTTCGACCATGAAACCTATTTGGTGCGAACCTATAAAGCATCTCAATAAGTTGATCCCCGAAGATAATACGTATGTCTGACTTCACCTTCATTATTACTGATATTGATAGCTGCTTCGTCAAAGTGTGCTAAAACACGTTCGGCAGTTTTGCGGCCTACCGATTATTATTAATAGATAATGGAAAGTTACTACAAATATTTACACTATGCAATGTACGAAGTCTTCCTGTGCTCATCTCTTATATTCTTCATCCTAGTTTCGATTAGTTGTGCCTCGACCATTAATGATCCAATATCACACGAGAGATTTGGAACGATCTTGCTGACAGCCTCTGAAACTGCAGCAGCAGCCCGAAAGTCTGGTATGTCTGGTATTGCGTTAACTAAAAATACGATAACATCAAGATTTGTCAAAGCTCCTTCATTCAATAAAATTGCTGGAATACCCGTTATGGTTCCGCTGCGTAAATGTGAAAAATAATTACCGTGTCCAGCAATTAATCGAGCCGCAGAATCAGTGCTAGTTACAGCATAGCTATCTACAGTAAGAGAGTAAGGTGCAGTAGATTCAGATAAGCCATTTTGATTACTTTTAATCGCGTCATTTTCATTTTGTGATTCATTGTCTTTTAATTTGTCATCTTGAGCAGCTAAAGAGGAAGTCAATTGAATACCTTGCGCACTTATGATTAACTTACAGTCATTTTCAATTGTCCACTCAAGAATTGCATTAGCTACATCTCGCTGTAGTATCTTGTCTATATTAATATCTGATACAAAGAATGCAACTTTCAGATTTTCATTTACGTAAATTCGGATAGGATATTGTGGAACATAATTTGTTACAACTGATAAAGGTGGAAAATCTGGTGAATCCAGAAAGGCTACGAGCTCCGTTCCTGTAGACCGTATTAAACACTCTGATGCAATAGCGTTAACTAGACCAGTGCTGCTTGGAAGACCATCTAACACTGTGCCACCACTAAGATTTATTTTTTTGTTATCACCATCTTTTCTTTTTAGCTTTTTGATCTCTATAGATGATGTCAATTGTAATCACTTACCTTTGAAGACATATAATCGTTGTAATCGAATTTCTACACTACTCGTTCCCCCAATCATTGATGGATTGAGATGGATTGAGGTTCAAATATCAAATATATCTAAGTATGTTATGGGTTACTTAGCATAACCGATTAAAAATTAAGTATTCTATTTCAAAATTTATATCTAAGAAAAAGCATGTCACAGAAGCTACTTGTATTGTTATTGATTTTCACCTCGTTAGCGATAAGCTTGTTTTTTTCTTGAAATTAATCATGCTCAAATTGGCTAGCATGGCATAGAAAAGTTAGCATTACATTCTAGAATCACAG
>DATBGR010000064.1:0-2266 GCA_036557905.1 Nitrososphaeraceae archaeon
ACGAAAGGATTTTGATGCATATTCAGACGAGTCAGGATCGATTGGCAGAAGATATAGAAGATTGGAAGAAATCGGAGTTCCATTCGCTATAACAATAGATAAAACCACAATGGTCGATGAAACCGTAACAATTAGAGATAGGGACACAATGGAGCAAGAGAGGATAAAAGTCTCTGAGATTAAGGCTGTTTTAGAGAAAGCTCTTAATCATTATGAATAAATAATTCTAATGTTTAAATTGTTGACCACAATTCTTTTGAATAGAACTGAATTCCTTATTGTAGCTGTCTGCATACTAGAACTAGAAATGAATATGAATATAAGATTTCGATGGTATCATTCTAAGCACGAGAGAACTCGCGTATGATATGTAAGGAAGGCTATTGGGGGTTTTGAAATTTGAGGATATCACATCGAGGAAAACCTTACTAGTTGTTGCTCCTGGTTATTCCGAATTTGTTGGAGAAGGTTAGCATAGCCGGACGTGACAAGGAAAAAAATGTATGCAACCTTGATTTTTGAACATTTTTCCAGAAGGAGATGCACTGAAGATGGCGGTTCGAGATACGATGGTCCACGAAATTGTAACACAAAAGGTGACGTGGCGGCTTTTGCATCACCAATAATATATCATCTAGATCTCCATGTCTAAGGCCAAGCTCGCCATCAGCAACTTCATTTTCATTGAAATTCTGCATGCGGTGTGTAGATCTAAAAATATGCTTTATATAATCAACGGACTATATCAAATCATCACACGTCGAAATCGTCGAAATGAGGTTTAGGCAAGCAAATATCACAGTCTAATTTGCACCATTTCCTAAAATTGAGCGATAGAAATCGCTAGTCATCCGAAAGTTTTTACGCATAGATAGAATGCGTAGTGCATTATTTGGTCTTTACATTAGTGTCTATTGTCCATTGTGTCACCTAACCCCTGAAGACGTTTCGAATAGCTTTGTATAGCGGCTGCTTGAGCAATCCCTTTTCAGTGATTATGGCGGTAATTAAGTGGGGCGGGGTCAGATCGAATGCTGGGTTGAATATATTTATACCCCTTGGAACTATTCTCTTCCCTGCCAGAGTTGATACCTCATTAGAATCTCTTTCTTCTATAACCACTTCTTCGACATTGCTTTTGAGATCAAATGTTGAAAGTGGAGCAGCAACATAAAATGGAATTTTGTGAGCCCCTGCGAGTATGGCTATTTGGTATGTACCTATTTTATTGAATACATGGCCAGTTCGTAATATTCTGTCAGCTCCAACAATGATTCGCTTAACACCACCCCTTGCCATCAATATCCCGACTCCAGTATCTGGTACCAAACTTACATCTATTCCGTCGTGTTGAAGTTCAAACGCCGTTAGTCTGGAGCCCTGCATCACTGGTCGCGTTTCAGTCGCAATTACCTTTATGCTCTTCCCTGACTCCTTAACAGCGCGTATGACGCCTAGAGCAGTACCATAGCCTACAGTTGCCAGAGATCCTGCGTTGCAATGAGTCATTACCGTCTCACCATCTCTAAATAATCCTGAACCGATCTTACCCATTCTTCGATTTATCTCGACATCTTCTTCTGCCATTTTTAGAACCTCCTGAACAACTTTTTGCTGGATTTCTTTGACATTTTGACCTTTTCTTGAAATTTTCATAATTCTTTCTAAGGCCCAAAGCAAATTAATCGCAGTGGGGCGTGTCAATCTTAACACGTCATAGGCATGTTGTAATTCAATGATAAGATCAGATTTGTTTGACGCTTTGCTTTTAGTGCAGGCAAGAGCGAGCCCCATAGCTCCAGCTACTCCTATAGCAGGCGCACCTCTCACCATTAACTTTTTTATTGCCTTTGCAACGTCAGTGTAGTCTCGGAACGTACGATATACGAGCTTACCAGGCAGTTTTGTTTGATCTATCAGAACTACTGCGTTGTCCTTCCAAGTTAGTGTTACTAGACTATCATAAGTATGATCCTTATTTGATTTCAATAATTATTTTGTTCTCTAATAGAGATATATTAAATTTAAGTTGCCCGAAAGACTGCTTATGAGCCCATACCTAACGATTCATATATCGTATCTTTGTCAGTTACAAAGGACTTGTCTAGTATCCGTCTTCCGTCGTAAATTACTGTATTTTTCATAGCTCCTGGATTGAGATTTCTATATTCATCGTGGTTCGCAACAATTATAACCAAATCTGAGCCTGCAATCGCTTTATTGATATCAGAATGGAGAACAATATTTTCTTCCTTTTCCAATATAA
>DATBGR010000065.1:0-1610 GCA_036557905.1 Nitrososphaeraceae archaeon
AAACCTGGTTGCCATCCCCAAACTTTGCAAATGAAAATCCTTGGGGTGTCGTCAATCTTCATAACTCTCATGTAGTTGGCGATAGCGTCGAGGGTGATTATTTTGCCGACTCTACTCCAAAGCCCGTGATACACTTTAAATCATCAGAAAAAATTCCGGCTAAATCTAATACTTTTATTATGGCAGGTACCTATAATGATATCGATGCTTACTTGAACGATTATTCGGTGTATTTGGGGTTCAATGACAGATGGATAATTAAACAAGTAAGCATAGAAATAGAATAAAAAAGCTAGAATGGTGGACATTTGTTTAATAAATTGGATCAGAAAGATCCGGTTGTATTATATAGTTATATGTAATTTTACATAATTATAACATAGGAGAGTCATCCTACTAAACCGCAAATATTACGATACATTATTTGAAGAGATGCAATAGGTCTATCTTGAAGTAAGTCATTTGCTTTTGCATTACACGTTAATAATTAACAATAGAACGACGCTTTATCTTGTAGAGTATGAAACATGCATCCGAACTACAATTTGGATCAGTTGCACTAAGCATACTAGACTAACCAAGCTACACGTCCACAATGAGATCATTCAATGTATATGGAGCTTAGATTCTGGATTGGTATGACAAATTTAGTAACAAAAGTTCATCCTAATCCTTATTGACGAGAGTTTTTGAAGTTTGAAAAAACTGCTAAAGAGGAAAAGAATTAGTTACATGGCATTCGATTATATTGTTGTCCTTATCAACGACGTCAACATGATATTTCTATTAGTATTAACGACATCAAGCAAAAGCTTTTAATCGCATTACTGAATTATTTCTAAAAATGAATATAGTAGTTAACATTTCCATATCCATTCGAATCTACAATCAATTCGTATCGTCTCTACGTCCATATTTTGTTTGTTTGTTAGATCCTAAAATCTTATATCACATATAACTTACTGTAATAATATCCCATGAAAAATTATATGATTAGCTCGTACGTGCTAATGTCTTCACTTATGATGATCCTTTATATACCAACCAATTCCAGTAGCGATTTGGACTATTTAGCATTAGTATTACAGGAAACAGCGCCAACTGCAGTAAATGATTATGTGTAACTGGCAATAGCCTGAATGACGGTAACGGGCAAGGAAATCTGTAGCACTTCAACCAGGATGTTATCTGTCATTTGCGACCATAGGAAATAACAGAATAGACAACTTTCATGGTCACTCCATTGCAATAAATGGAGATCGAATCATAGTCTCTGGAAATGTGGTAACTGCAGGTGGTGAGAATGGGATCGATTGCCGTGCTAGTCACAGCATAATTGAGGCTAATATTGTGTCTGAATGTGAGGGGTACGGCTACAACAATGCCGCTGAATTTGTACAACTGTATAACAATGACCTTTCAGAAAATGTATTGGGAGGAATTAATATCTCCTTAGGTGGATCTACCATATCTCAAGGCAACAATCTTGTTTAATTTTGCGGAATATGATATTAACTGTATCTTCCCGGAGTTTGAATATTTGTGCTGATGCGTTAAATTTTATACTCAACCTGCTTATAGGACAAAGCCGAACTTCCTATCTTTTGTTC
>DATBGR010000066.1:0-4061 GCA_036557905.1 Nitrososphaeraceae archaeon
TTTTTTTCAAATAACAATATGTGCATGGTATGGAATCAACTTGCTGGAATAAGAACTCCTCCAATAGTTACAACAGACTTTCTCTATATAAGATTCATTGGAGATAGAACCATACAAGAAAAAGATTTTGGTAAGATACAAAAAGATAGAGACTTGGAAATGAAAAGGTGGGCTAGATTTGTAAAGAAAGCCAGAATAGAGCACAGGGAAATTAACCTAGCAATTGTAGCAGCAAACAATCATTATGCTGGATTTGGACCAGGAACTGCTAACATATTTAGGAAAATGTTGGACTTGTCAGAAATGACATGGAATGAGAATGTTGAGATTCCTGATACCGGAGCGAAAATATCTAGTAATACAAAACAAACTAGTCTTTCAGATTTTTTGAAATGAGTCAGGAACATGTGATCTGAGCTTGATAGCATATCAAAGAGGAGTTGTTATAATTTGATTAAGATGCGAAGTTTCTTATCCTACTAATCTAACTCTGCTGATAATCTTTTAATTAAATATTTTGTTGTCCTTTCGAGATACAGTGAGCCTATGAGATAGAATGGCTATATATCTTAATGAACATACCATTAAATGGAGATCCTAATTATGCAGATTATGAAGATAGGAACTTCGAACAACTACAATTAGATCCATTAATGATAAATGGAGAGTGAATAGAAATGGTTTCAGATCTTTGGTGTATCGATTTTCGTAGGACTAGTTTCTATGGCGTTTCTATAGCCCTATCCTACTAGTTTATTAGGGATAAATGACAATACAGTAGAGTAGAGTAGTAAAACCAAAACCAGATTACATTCGATCATCATTCATAACTTTGTCTATATGTTCTAACGGGCTTTTCTATATAACATCCCAAATTTACATTAGGGTAGACTTCTCTTAAAGCCTGAATATTTACTTCTAATGCAGACATAAAACATACTCTAATGTTGACATCCAATTCTAATATCTTTTCACATAACTCAAAGCCGTTCATGTTTGGCATATAAATATCAGTTAGAAGAAGATCATAAAATTGTGATTTGAATTCTCTCACTACTAATAAAGGATCGTTATATGTGTATACTTCAAATCTTTTCTTCTTACCGCCGTCGCCGTAATAATGACCTTCTAGGCCTGCTTTGAAAGTTAATGTTATATCAAGATCGTCATCTACGAGAAGTATCCTTTTGATAAATGGTGGTTTTGGAGATACTTTTGCTTCCGTTTCTGTAATACTAACTAAATTTAATCTCTGATTTTGGAGGGAATTAGGGTTAGAAAGAGAGTGAGAAGACTTGAAAAGATGGTTCTGATCATGAAGGCGGTCACCATTGCTACTATAAGGATAATGAAATGAACTAATTCCATTATCTAGTATTGGATAAGAATAATGGTTTTTAGCTCGCGTAAGTAACATTGTTGGTATCCTTCAATTTCCGATTCATCTTTATATAATTTTCTATATTTTTATTATTACAGGGTTCTTTTAGCTGGCAATTACAAGCGTTTCTGACCTAGAGATATATGGTTGTTTATTGTGTTTGTATATGTTAATATCTTATACCGAGAGTCAGGTGTAACATAGCATTGATGAAAACCGCAACTACTTTAGAGGGTAGAATACGACAAACCACCATACCGACACTGACACTGCTGGAATCAAACCCCTTGTCCTTAGCTCAGTCGAAATCGACAATCTTCTTTCAATGAGACTCATCGCTAACCTTGCCACACATGATGAAGACGGAAGTATTCATCTCATGTCTATGTGGTTTCTGCGAATCAATAACGACATTTGCATACCTACTTCTCGCCAGACACACAAGTATAGAAATCTTGTGAGTAGACCACGTGCATCAGTGATGATTGATATATCAAGAGCAGGCTTGAATCTCAAAGGAGTATTAATCAAAGGTCAGGTGGCACTTGTTATTGGAGAGGAAGCACGTAATATTAATCGCTTGATTCATTTAAAATATGTGACGTCGGATGCATTGGATAATCCAACTGTCGCATTCTATCTCTCGAAAGGTGATGATGTAACTGTCAAGGTGCATATGGACCACTTGATCAGCTGGAATCTAAATGACTCTAAGGCTGGAATGGCTCTATGCAAAGCTGGCTGGTTCAACCCATTGGATAGTTAGAAAATGAAGAATCTTAGCATATTTTGATTAAAGGATATTGATCAAGGCCTATTAACTCTTACGAATTAGAATCAATTTGATAATCTTCTAGGATTATGATTTTACCTTCATATTCCACTTGGTAACATCATGTTCGACAGGTTACTTAATGGTATGATCCACGTTATCTAATCATGGGATAAAGTGTCTGTCAATTATTGATTTTCAATCACATATCAGAAAAATATTGTTTATTTGGTGTTATGACATACATAAAATAATAACCTATTTTTCTTAATTTATATGTGTAGTTATATCTAGATAAGGATACCCAAGAGATAAACTAAAATATGAAATGCAAGTGTGCTAATAAATTCCTAATTCTTCCAATTTTGCCCTATCTTTGATACTCATAAAATAATCCACAATTTTACTCCTATTGTCTTGTTGTAATTTTTCAAATTGGGACGTATTATTAAAGCTCTCTTTATCAGACAAAATATAATCGAGTCCTTGTTTCAGAACCAAATCTAACATCACTCGATCTTTCAGAGCTCGATAAAGATCTTGCTCACTTTTTATTTGAATAGATGAAGTATCTTTACCTGCTACTGCTAAGGAAATTTCTACTGCAAAAACCATATTAGCCAAATCAAACAAATCTTCAACATTAGACCTTGCATCCGAATTTAAAAAGTAATATAATTCGAAGTGTTTATTATCCTTAAAGTTTATCATGACGCTATGACAACGAAAATATTTGTCAATCTACCAGTAAAGGAGCTAAATAAAGCAAAAGAATTCTTCACCAAGCTTGATTTTAAGTTTAACCCACAATTTACAAATGAGAATGCAGCATGTATGATAGTTGGTGAAAATATATTTGTAATGTTATTAGTTGAAAAGTTTTTTAAAATCTTTACTAAAAAGGAAATATGCGATACTACAAAAAATACAGAAGCGATAGTTGCTTTATCTGCTGACAGTAAAGAAAAGGTTGATGAGACGATAAATAAAGCTATAGAATCTGGAGGCATAGAATCTAGAGAGCCACAGGATCATGGATGGATGTATGGTCGTAGTTTTGAAGATATTGATAGACACATCTGGGAAATAATATATATGGACGAAAATGCAATAAAAAAATAATAAGAAATATCAATGTGAAATAGGATATTGCATCTATGGAGCAAATCAATCTATTACATCCAATATCGAATCATGTATTATACGCTCATGCGGTGCTGCTGTTATTGTAACTATTTTGATAAGAAAAATATTATGAGATCTACTAAAGATAGACCATTGCTTAATCTAAATCATAATTTCTATATTTTACTTTACGGCTAGCAAGTCTGCAGACTGCACATTAACTTGACTCACATATACAGAACTACACAGCGGAACTTATTTCTGCAATACTACTAATCCAATAGTTCAATCGATAAGTACGTATTCTTATACTATGTACAACAGCTTCAATGCTTTCCTTATTCATATGGACAGGAGATTAGTAATCTGATGAGTAGACTAAACCTACGAATTCCATATCCCATATCCCATATTCCATTTGGCATATCCCATTACTGTTCTTGGCAGCTTACTAATAGATTCAGTCAAAGTCACATCATGGGATCCAAGTATTGATGACTTTGTCAAATTTGATTCTGAAATATTACAGGACAAAGAACATGAGCATACAGGTACAGATGCCGTTCCAAGACCTTATATCATAATCGATAAAGGTGCACCTGGTACCGCTAATATTACTAACTCAGAAATAGCTTATTTGGGATATGAATGTGGTGGAGACTGTTCAGGGATTAGCTACTATGGCAAGGCATATGACAACAATAAAGATTACTATCACAATCTAAATGTAATCAAAAACAATGAGATTCACAATAATCGATTTGGTTTCTACTCAGTAAATGC
>DATBGR010000067.1:0-2766 GCA_036557905.1 Nitrososphaeraceae archaeon
ATAGCCTGATTTGTAGTAAAAAGTAGCAAAAGTCCATACGCTGAGACATTCATGTATTCACGTACAGATCTAATACTCAAGCTTCTGCCTATGGTCCAGAGAGCAATTCCAAAAAGAATTCCTCCTATCACTTGGCTCAAACCAAAAATGAGATAATAAGCTAAACTTGTAGTTATAGGATCGAGTAGACCTAAATCATAAAATGTATTAAGGAAAAAAGGCTCAAATTGGCTAAGAAAATATCCGAGAGGCATTGCAATAATAATCCAATACCTTGTTTTTCCTAGCTTTGCAGAATAGTGGCTCATAAGCAATGAAGTGGCAGCCCAAGTCACTACAAATGCAAGAATAGATGAACCAATATACATTAAGCTAAAAGGTGAATCCGAAGAAACTGAGGCTGACATGTGACCTACATGTGGCCTAACAATTATCGGCTGACCTTCGAATAAGTATACCGCGTACACGACGGTAATTATTAAATTCGCACAAATAGCCATCGAAGCTATAGTGTATGCCAATACTACCCTGTTCTTGTTCGACCTGAACCAAATGTAGAATCTTAATGTTAAATAGCCCATCATAATTATTCCTAAGGAATAGCTAAGACAGATAGTCGCAGCAAGGACTATTATACTATAGCTTGAACTAAATACCATCTGGAATATTATAAAAAGTAGTAAAGTACTCAATACGAACTGTACGCCATATGCAATCTTTTTTATTGCATTCAGATGTAACTGTTCATTTGTAGTGTTCGCTTTCGTTATTTTTACAATGACGGAAAGTACAAAAAAAGCTCCAAACAGAAACACACTTGAAAATAGAATAAATAGTGAGGTGTTCCATTGCACAGAACTTAGGAAATTCTCACCTGAAAAAACACTTCCGTAGAGTATGGCATACAATCTTCCAATTGAGGTGTCGATTACTAGAGCAAAGATAATAGTACACATTACGAGAAAAATTAAGCTTCCCCTATGCCTTAGTATCCAATTTCTAATAATCGTGTTTGACATATCAATCACACCAAAGGTATAGGATTTTATTGTCCCTATCTACGCTGGATTGATCCATCGAATATAGTACTATAATTATTGTAATTAAACCAATCTCCAAGGAACCAATAAATATTTAAAAACTCTCTAAATGTTAGACTCGCCTCTAGAGAACTATTTATATATCGATATTTATTTTCTAATTTCGGAGAATGAGAGTTATTTATTGCGCTTTGCAATGATTGCCGTGAGTGCGTTTATAATTTTGTGGTTGAGTTCTTATGAATTACTTGCTTATGGGGATCTTGGTGTGTATCCACCTCAAAGCAAACCTTATGGTTTAACATATGGTCAGTGGGTTGGCAAGTGGTGGCAATGGGCTCTTTCGCTACCCAATCCCGTCAATCCTATGGCCGATAAATCTGGCGCAAATTGTGCTGAGTCGCAACAAGGCCCGGTATGGTTTCTAGCTGGTACAGTCGGAGGTGCTGCAAATCGTGCATGCAGCGTGCCATTCGGAAAGGCAATATTGCTAAATATTTTGAGTACTGAATGTAGTAAAGCTGAAAATCCAAAAGATTCTCCTGCTGACTTACTCCAGTGCGCCAAAGAACAGGATGATGGTGGTGTGGTGAGAATTAGTGCCAGCGTTGACGGAACTGATATTAAGAATTTGAAAATGTACAGATTCCAATCGCCTGTATTCCCTGTTACATTTCCAGTAAACGATGTCTTTGGAGTGAGTTCTGATAAACCAGTACCTACAATATCTGTCGCAGATGGATGGTACGTTATGTTAAAGCCATTATCGCCTGGTGCCCACGTCATTCATTTATTTGGCCAAAATCTTCCTCCTCCGAATTCTGCCAATCAACCTTATACAACAGAAGTCACTTACCACATAAATGTACCAAAATCGTAATGCTAAGGATCTTGACGATTACAATAGAGTTCATGACTACTAATCTTGAACTGTGTATCGTATACCGTTAAATGCGGATCGACTCTTAATTGCTTGAATGGACTAATATTTGAGACTATGATAACCCGGTCAAAAACTTTGCTTCTTTAACTATCCTTTACCTTGCCACAATCATTTTGTTATACATCTACACAAAATAAATCCTAGAGAATTCATAATGTGCTTCAGTTTGGAGTCAGTTCTATTTAAAGGAATAGTCATCAAAAGCTTTCAGCTTTATCTTCTGTCAGTTGGATTGTTCTTCGCTAAAATTTTTGTATAAGAATGCACGTGATTTTTCAAGTTAGGAATTTACATGCATTTGGATTTCATATACCTAACTCAGTTGAATATCATACTTTCGATACCCTAATTAAGATTTGAATTACTTCTTTAGCAATTAGGATGATTCCCTGGTGAAATGCTTTTTCAAGCGTCATCTTAAACTTTGACTCGATAGGAATCCAAAATCATACATAATCACGATCTGTTTTAGTAAGGATCTCATCAATTATGAAATCAGAGATTCTCCATTTAGACCGAAATATCCTTTGTAGTTCATATCGTAGAATCCAAAACCAAATTGGGAAGTGATTTCTGACAGGGACAGATAATCATTCAGGCGTTTCTGGGGAATCCTGATGAGTATAATTCCAATAATAATAAACATACTTGAAAGAAGGTCATCTTCTAACTTTAGGTTGGGCCACTTTCAGAAAATAAGATGTTATTCGTCCAAATATCTAGCATTAGTTCAAACCCCGCCTATTGCAAAAGACATATAAACTTCTATTAGTATTAAAAAAT
>DATBGR010000068.1:0-14927 GCA_036557905.1 Nitrososphaeraceae archaeon
CTTTTCTAGCACTGTTATCTGGAAGTGGAACTTCTAACATCCTATCAAAGCGACCTGGCCTGAGAAGTGCTTCGTCTACGATATCAGGTCTATTTGTCGCACCTATCACTACGACTCCTTTAAGATCTTCGAGGCCATCCATTTCTGTCAATAGCTGGCTTACGACTCTCTCTCCAACCCGTGAATCTCCACTATCTCCTCCCGATCTCCTGGGTGCGACAGAATCTAACTCGTCAAAGAACACTACACACGGAGCTGCCTGCCGCGCTTTTCTAAAAACTTCTCTTATTCCTTTCTCTGACTCGCCGACCCATTTGGACAGTAACTCAGGGCCTTTGACACTGATAAAGTTGGCTTCTGAAGTTGTGGCCACCGCCTTAGCTATTAGCGTCTTACCAGTTCCAGGTGGCCCATACAGTAGCAAACCTTTAGGAGGTATTACATCTGCTTGTAAAAATAGATCCCCGTGCTTCAGCGGCCACTCGATTGCTTCCTTCAGTTCATTTTTAACTTCGTCCAGCCCACCAACCTCGTTCCACGTTACATGCGGTCTTTGGACTTGAACTTCCCTGAGGGCGCTTGGCTGAACGTCTTTTAATGCATTTTCAAAGTCAGGCCACGTTATCTTTATCTTGTTTAGAGTTTCAAGAGGGATTTTTGACTGTTCTAAATTGATTTCGGGAAGTACTCTCCTAAGCGCCCTCATCGCAGCTTCCCTACAGACAGCTTCCAAGTCTGCCCCTACAAACCCATGTGTTATTTTAGCAACTGATACCAAGTTTACTTCATCAGTAAGTGGCATTCCGCGAGTGTGGATCTCGAGAATTTCTAGTCTGCCATTTTGATCGGGTATGCCGATTTCTATTTCCCTGTCAAATCTTCCCGGGCGTCTTAGCGCCGGGTCTAGTGCATCAGGCCTGTTGGTTGCTCCTATGACTACGACTTTGCCTCTTGATTGAAGACCGTCCATTAAAGTAAGTAACTGCGATACAACTCTTTTTTCGACGTCGCCTGAAACTTCCTCTCGTTTAGGTGCAATTGAATCTATTTCGTCAACAAATATTATGCTTGGTGCATTTTCTTGTGCTTCTTTGAATGTCTCCCGGAGTCTTTCTTCGCTTTCACCATAAAATTTGCTCATAATTTCTGGTCCGCCTATAGAAAAGAAATTAGCGTTAGTTTCATTGGCTACAGCTTTGGCCAGCAAAGTTTTTCCAGTCCCAGGCGGACCATACAAAAGTACGCCCTTAGGCGCTTCAATTCCAATCCTGTCAAATATTTCAGGATGCCGCATGGGAAGCTCGATCATCTCCCTCACCTTCTGAATCTCATTTCTGAGGCCTCCTATATCCTCGTAGTTAACCCTGGGAATGGCTTTCGATGTAGATTTGGGAGCTGGTCCTATGATGAATTCGGTATGACCACCAATCAGAGCAGGCCCATTAGAAGGAATAACTGTGGTAACTAAGAACCCTATCTTGTTTCCCATCATATTAACAGGTATAATGTCGCCCTTGGTAACAACACGACCTTCTAACAACCCAGGCAAGTGTTCCTCTAACCCGACAAAATTAAGTTCCTCAATGGGAGAAAGTATAACCTGCCCAGCTTTTGTGGAATCTACCTTTTTAACGGATACATTGTCATCGATCCCTACGCCAAGATTGTTGCGCGTATAGCCATCTACACGAATTACTTTCTTTTCGGTATCGGATTGCTTGCTTGACCAGAGTAAAACATGAGTCTTTCTTCTGTTGCCAGACAGTTCAAGCACATCTCCAGTATTTAGCTGGAGACTTTCCATTACTTGAGGGTCTAAAATTGCTATTCCCCTACCAACGAACTTTGGATCCGTCTCAGCAATCCGTAAGCTATTACTCATTTTATCTTTGTCCATTTCTGTCCTCCTCTGAATACAAAAATAAAGGTGGGTTTAAGTTACTCTATCTTAGTGCTATTCGACCTTGATTTCCTTAGCCTTTAGCATCGGTGGTTTTTTCAGCTTAATCTTTAGCTCTAGGATTCCATTTGTATAGGTAGCCTTTGCATTGTCGGAGTCCAGCTCGGCATCGATCGGTAGCTCGGTGTGGTATTTCTTGTCGCCCTTTTCTGCATGTATTGTCACTAATCCTTCTGAGAGTGATAATTTGACGTCTTGTTTTGTTATTCCAGGCATCTCAGCCGTTATGGTCAACGTACTGTCTTTTTCATCCAGGTTTGTATCGATTAACGGTTGTCGTACCGTACTCTGTTCCATTAAACCTTTGGTCGAAGGTCTTGCGTTTCCGAACTCTCGTATACGCGGTCTCCCGTCTGGTCCTACAGTTATCTGGTAGCCATAGTAATACGGGAATGTTTGTGACGCTCCAGGTCCAGACTGTCTCACAGTTCTAAACATTCTATTCAGCATGTCTTCTGCATCGACGAACTCTTTGTCCATTTCTTCAAAAATTCTGGTGTTAAAACCCCATGGATCTCTCCACATTCATATATCACGTAGCCTATGTAATAGGCATTACATTATATATTTTTTTCTCGTCGCCCACAAGCCTTTTATGACATAGCATGAATAAACTAGATGCGCAGTATGTACCAGGTCAAATCTATAAGTCAATTCGTTCGGGAACTGATCGTCTCCGCTACAATATATCGGGAAATGCTCGAGAGCGGTATCGCGAATCTTACCGCACTGGCAGAGAGAATAAAACCAGAAATTGAAGCGAAAGCACAGACAGAAGTAAACACAAACACGATTGTGGCAGCGCTCAAAAGAGTAGCCGAGAACATATCATTGACAAAAGCCAGCCTTGAATCTAGGGAACAGTTTACCGGCGATTTCCAGTTAACTTTGGATGACAGTGTCATTAACCTAGGTTTCGAAACGGAGAAACGCAGCGAGGTCATGTCATTGTTTGATGAGATTATGAAGCCGGATGATGATATTGCGTTTCTCGTGCAGACATCTAATAAATACAATGTTTTTACTAAAAATACCCGTTTATACGAGGTTACAAAGCAGCTTCTTTCAGAAGGACCTAAAAACCCACTGGATGAGAAATTTTCGACAGTTACTTTGAAGTTTACTACGGTACAAATGAAGAAACATCTGAGTAGTTTGATGTTCGAAATATCAAGACTCTTATATAATTCTGGCGTCGAATTATACTCCGCTTTCTTTACTCCTACAGAAATAGTACTTAACCTGAGTAACGCGGATTCTATCAAATTATATGAAATTTTGAGTACTGACCTTATAAAAAATAAGAAATATACTTAAAGTCGCCGATAAGGGGTTAAAACCCCTCTAATGATTTGCGAGTCAGCCGGAGGCGGGAATTAGAGATCAAGGTCAAGGTAAGCTTAGATATCTCATGAGGAATCTCTTTGCACTAGTATTGTCCAGCTTGTCATATAAGCCAGAAATTGCTAACACCAGCTCCTCATCTGTCAAATCAACCATCCTAGCAAGGTCTCTTAACTTTTCTGGAGACCATTTTATAATCTTGTACATTAGATCTCCTTCAAGGGAATCAAATCTATTATCGGAACAGACTAAATGTAGGAAAGTAAGTAGCTTCTGTTTCAGGGCCAGCAAGTCATTAATTCTTTCTTCCAGCTTCCCAATTTGACTCTCGATATCTGCAAGACTATCCTTAAGATAAATTAATTGCTTCGTACTTCTGTTGGATACTGACGAGTCAAGATATTTGTAAATCTTCAATGCTGGCTTAAGCCGCATTTCAATTATCTCCCTATTTGCCATGGAAAATGAATCTCTGGACAGTGATATACTCAGATTAAAAGTGGTCTTGACTTTATAGTACTTTCTGTTAGGTGCTCCCAGCGAACTTTTCTCTTCATAAGACTGTATAATACCGGCGCTCTCTAAAATATCAACGTGTCGCAATATTGCTTGTTGACCCACATCAACTTTTCTTGCTAGTTGATTAAAATACATCGGTTCCTCAGAGAGGACTGATATTATCCTACGCCTAGTTGAATTGCTCATAATATCGAGAAGGACATCGGGACTTAGCTTTCCAATAAGATCGTCAGATGATTTCTTCTTTCGCGTTCGCATGCGAATATTACATTATGGAACTCCACTCACTATTAAGTAATCTATCAATTAATTTACCAATAGCATACAGAATGTATTGTTATAAATAATTAAAAAATAAAAAAGTATGGAAATCTAGTAGTCTTCCATCCCGCCTGGCATTCCTCCAGCTCCGCCTCCCATTCCTCCGGGATTAGGCATATCCTTAGATTTGGACGAAGCTATTACGTCATCAATCCTTAGTATCATGCTGGCAGCTTCTGTTGCGGCATTGATCATATTTTCTTTCACCAATAGTGGTTCGTAGATATTCTTGCTTGCCATTTCGGCAATCTTACCATTAAGTACATCGATTCCAAATTTTGGCTTCTCTGAATTTGCAACCTTAGAGCGGAGCTGAACCTGAGTATCAATAACATCCATTCCCGCATTTCTAGCCAACGTGAGTGGTATTGATTCCACAGCATCCGCAAATTTTTCTGCAGCCAATTGCTCTCGGCCTGGCAGGCTGTCTGACCATTCTCTGATTTTCTCAGAAACTAACGCTTCTGGTGCACCTCCCCCAGCCACAATATAAGGATATTCTACCACATCTCTGACACACATTAGTGCATCGTGAATCGACCTATCGGCTTCGTCTACAACTCTTTGTGATCCTCCTCGGATAAGGATTGATACAGATTTTGGATTTTTACATCCCTGTATGAATACCCACTTATCTGTTTCCACTTTACGTTCTTCAACTAATTCTGCTTGCCCCAAATCGTATGACGATAGCTCATCCAAATTCGTTACTACTCTGGCTCCAGTTGCTTTTGCAATTTTTGTCTGGTCGCTTTCTTTTGCTCTTCGAACTGCCAAAATATTTAACTTTGCCAAATAGTGCTGGGCTATATCGTCTATTCCTTTTTGGCATATCAATACGTTTGCTCCGGTGGACGCTATCTTGTCGACCATATCCTTTAGCATCTTGTTTTCCTGTTCAAGGAACTGATTCATCTGGTTTGGAGAATTAATGTTTATCTTGGCATCAAACTCGGTTTTTTCTATTTCTAAGGGAGAATTAACGACAGCAATTTTAGCGGCTTCAATCCGTTTTGGCATCCCGCCGTGAACAACTTCCTTGTCCAAAACTACGCCCTTTATCAAGGTCGTGTCGTGGACGGAACCCCCTGCTTTCTTTTCTACCTTGATGTCATCAATATCCACTCGTGTGGCATCTCCAGACTTTTCAGCGACTAAAAGTACAGCATCTACTACTAGCTTGGATAGCTGTTCAGAGTCAGTCGATATCATCTTGGAAGCCATTGAGGTTTTCGAAATCTTGGTCAAAACGTCTTCGTTATCGGGGGCGACTTTAAATGCCGCATT
Source organism: Nitrososphaeraceae archaeon (assembly GCA_036557905.1). Lineage (GTDB taxonomy): Archaea > Thermoproteota > Nitrososphaeria > Nitrososphaerales > Nitrososphaeraceae > JARBAU01. Next base: position 5,432 of record DATBGR010000068.1, read on the forward strand.
CTTCAATATTTCATTTGCCTTCACCGAACACTTCTTGTATCCCTCTACTATGACTGTAGGGTGAATGTCTTTACTTATTAGCTCCTCAGCTTTCTCTATTAAGGAACCTGCAACTACCACCGATGAAGTTGTGCCATCTCCCACTTCGTTATCTATGGACTTGGACACTTCAACCATCATTTTGGCGGCCGGGTGTTGGACATCAATTTCTTTCAGTATTGTGGCGCCATCATTGGTTATAGTCACGTCGCCCAGTGAATCGACAAGCATCTTGTCCATTCCCCTAGGACCCAGGCTGGACTTTACGACTTCTGCGATCAACTTTGCAGCAGTGATATTATTTCTTTGTGCGTCTTTTCCTTTTGTTTCAGTTGTACCTTCCTTTAAAAGAACTATAGGAACTTGTTGCTGTGTGGACATACAATCACCTATGTTACTAACAGAATGTGTGTATCTCGATATTTATAGCTTGCTGGCCCGAGTTTTAAAGACACGTCCTCCTATATCTCAGTGAAAATAAATAAATGATAATTAGTAATTTAAATGCTGTACGTGGTTTTTAGACGCTTTTAGATGTTCTCGTCTAGAATTGGCTGGCCAGGACAGGACGATCCCTCTAAAGAGATAGCAAAATATTAAAGAGCAGTTTCCAGGACTTCGGCGGCGTCAATATTTCTAGTACAATTGAATCTCAAGTCCGTCCTTAGTTGATGCTAGACGGATTCCGTAATTTTTTGCGTTGCTATCAATAAATTCAATTATATCTCTGAGCGGAGTACCAGGCCCGAAATTCCCGTAAATACCCTTGTCTTCCAAGAGTTTCTTATCTTTTGAAGGGATAATGCCCCCTCCTATTACCAAAATATCGCCAGCTCCTTCCTTATCAAGTAATGCCTTTACTTTTGGAAAGATAGACAAGTGAGCGCCATTTAATAAGCTCATTGCGACTACGCCTACGTCTTCATCTATTGCCATTTTAGCTACCTGATCGGGCGTGCAAAATAAACCGGAATAAATGAGTTCCATCCCTGCGTCCCTAAGAGCTCTACAGATTACCAACGCCCCTCTGTCATGTCCATCAAGGCCTAGTTTAGATACTAGAACTCTCAATGGTCATTGCCTTCTAGCAACTTCTCGCAAGTATACTTATCCTAATACAATATAATTTAAATTTCTTGTCACTATAGCTTGTGTATTTATCAGAAGTCGATGTACTTTAGATTAGTAATGGACTTTATAAAAAACTGGAATAATCTCCGTATCGGGAATTCCGACTGATAAGTCCTGGTAAAAATCAAGACTTTTGATTGTTGTTCTTCGCCAAGTTATATTCCTGCAACAGGACCAATAGGAATAGCGATCACTAGGAGTATTAGGTACCGCCCGAACTGGTTAGTGTTTTTAGAATTCCCGGCGTTAGTTGACATCTATTATAGTATGCAGTAAATTACTAAGGTATAGTATTGAAAAGCCTTTCATTTGTTTATAGTTATATTTGAGTCTGAGTTAATGCTGGCTGTCAGGCTTTTCTCTTCCTGCCTGTGCCTTTCTGGATGAACCGAGAGCTGTTCCGTGTCCTATAAGCCTCTGTGATAAATTAGCTTACGACAGTACAGCTTAAGAGGAAATGAATTTAGGTTTTTGATGACCAAAAGGTTGCTTTGGATTTTCTCCACTTTCTGTAATCATTCAAAATTTTATTGTGGTCAAACGCTAAGTCTTAGTTATCATTAATTGGAAACCATTGTGCAGATTCTGCGTCATCACTCCCCTTGGCCTCTCCACCTGAGACTTTCGCTATAAATGTAACAGTGATCCTGTGTCCCCTTGGATCTCTTAGGATCAGAATGCTCCGAGAATGTCTGTATGTATTATTGCTAGACTCGTTTCTTCTAATAATTCCCGCTTGACTGCAGCTTCAAGTGTCTCTCCTGGTTCCAATCTTTCTGTACGGTAAGGGGCTTTTTTCGGCCAGTCCCGTATTTGGCCTTTCCCCTTTACCGCAATAGTGCTTCGGGGAACGGGACAGAAACCCGAGACACCATTTATACAGAAGATAACAAATGAAGGACCGAATAGTATTAAATGGTTACAATGGTTCGTCCCGTGTCTCCCTCCTTAGATAGGGCTGTGGGCTTTAAGTTCATCTTAATTTAATTTAGATCTATAGCTTGTACTAGCTTATGTGAAGAAATTGGTTTTGGTAACGGGAAGTATAAGGACAGTTATAAATACTGCAGCAAATGCGAGATTTCATGACCACTGAAGATATATCACGTCCCTATTGTAAAAAGAGATTAAGGTATACGGCGCATAGGAAAAACCGAAGACTATTACAAAACCTGAAGAAGGGACTTTGACTTAATAACAAAGTAAGGAGGAATGGAATGGGATATTGCAGTCCTACAGTCCGTCCAGTCTTGATAATTATTAATCGGTAAATTATTTGAAGATTACAGGTGGCTGCGTGTCAGCCTTTAATATTCCTCACAAAGAATAGGTTGAGTTGAGTATAATGATACTTTAACCATTATTCAAAATAGTTCTTAACCTTGAATCCGTTGGGTGAAGTGTAGTTGATTGTGTCGTATTGTCACCACTTGCTAACTTATGTACACCCCGGCCTTAATAGGTTGATTTTACATCAATCACCAATTGCAATCAGATTCTAAGCCTAAAGCAGTGATTAAAAGACAAATACCTTTCCTCATCGGAGGTACGATAACGGGTTTAATTTTTACTTTTTATCTAGGTTTTCCTCTTACTCTTTTTGCCAACTCCATTGTGTGGTTCGTTATTTCACTCCTTTGTTACAAGTTTGTTTGGAAAGCAAGTGGACTCACGGATCAGAAATATCTTCTAAGATATTTTCTCAGTACGATAAAATCTCGGCGCAAGACGGGTATAATTAAGAATCCCAAAACAGATCCTGATTGATCTCGTGAAGCGAAGGGGGTTCTGTTCCAAATTCCTTTGGTTTGCCAGAGCGGTCTTGGTAGAAGACACAATGATATAGTTTAAGGAACGTCTTCTAGAAGGCTAAAGGATAGGATTTCAAGGCACAGCCTTCTAAAGGTGGTCTGTGTAAGTAGCCACAGAGATCTTCAAGTGCGGAAGTGGAAAGAATTGTGTTTGTACAACGAACGAGATTTTAAAACCATGTTCACGGAAGAAGAAATCAAAGAATTATTAGAATACCACAAAGACAGGTTAATTATAATTTGAAGTCGGACAAACTACTTTTCTGAATACGTAGATAATTTTGCACACGAGCCAGAATTTCTTATTATCCTTTATTTTTAGTCGACTCTACTCGTATTAAGGAAAATTGCAATAAAGTAATTGAATTTTTTAAAATAAATTTTTTACATTCCATCATGACATAAGATGGTTAATAACTTTTTGCAAATTAGCTCACCATCAACTAATTACTGAATTGATAAATAGTCGGAAGCGCTTGTTTCCATGTGAACGGTATAATATTTGATTTAGATGGAGTATTAGTTGACTCCATGCCCCTCCATTACAAGGGGTGGAAAACTGCTTTTGAGGAAATTGCTTCCTTGCATGTTGACGAAAGGTCGGTCTACTTACTCGAAGGTATGCGAGGAATTGATTTGGTAAAAGAAATATTCAAGAAATATAACTATTTGGATGTATCGAAAGCTCAGATAGTTACCAAAATGAAAGATGAAGTGTTTAGGTCAGAAATGAAAATGAAAGTGGACGCATATGACAAAGTTGACAAAATATTACAAGAATTGAGTTGTATAAAAGGGATCGTTAGTGGTGCGGCTAAGGAAGATGTTGTCTCAATTATAAGTAATTCCTTCCGAGACGTTGACTTTGATATCGTTCTTACTGGAGATGATATCAAGAAGGGAAAACCTGAACCGGAAGGATTTAATCTATTCGTTAACAGAATGAAATTGAATCCGTCAAATGTGTTGGTAGTTGAGAATGCCCCACTAGGTGTTGAGGCGGCAAAGAGGGCCGGTATAGAAGCAGTTGTAGTTTTAAATAATTCTCCCCTACAGGCAGAGGATTTTACGAATTTGATAGAACCTAATTACATTTATTCAGAGACGAAAAATCTTGAGGCCAGATTGATTGATTGGTGTAAACATGAAAAAGTAAACGAGCCATTCAACGTAAGAAGCTAATGTTCTTGCTACCGGAGAGTAAATAATATAATATCCTCCATACTATGAAAAACATAGCTGTATGTTTCTACTCCCCTGCGGAAAAATTTTCATCTATTAACGGAAGTTACGTCTCTTAAAATTCTGCCATAATTTCGTTCAAACAATTTTTTCGGAAAAGACTATGCAGAAGGTCTCCTGGCTAAACCTTCTTGGCACACGGTGACACGAAGAGCTAGAACAGGCGAGACAATAAATTACTACGAGGCATGCTGTCTAACGAGAAGAACGTATACTACAGAGTGTGAATACTGGGGAGCAGAAAAACGAAGGCACGCCTGCTTATAGGGGCGTATTCGATATTAGCCGTAGTTAACATACTGGGCTATATCAACGATTAAATAGTACAGAATCGCGCAGCCGAGCATGAACATTGAAGATTTTGAAAAGCGAGCCGAGACTATTGTGGAGGATGAACTAATAAATATCACGAATATTGTTAAAAATATACCCGACCCAGAAGCCAAAGATCAAGTACATTTACTCGGACTGGAAACGATAGAAGCAGATATAAGAGGCAATCCCCTTGCGTTCAAAGCGCTCAAAAATTTTGTCGCTAATTTAATATTGGAACGACTGAAGGAAAAATCAGATAATATCGATTATGAACAAATTATTGCAGCTATGGTGAGCCATATAATGGCATTTTGCGTAGGCTACAAAGCCGCTTTATCAAAAGCATGACAATATCTGCCTCTGGAAACAGACCTTTTATAGTAACTATTCAAGAAATAACTGGTTAGGCAAGGGTAAATTGTTTACAATGACATTTGTTACATTGTATTTTCAGAGCGATATGGTGTTTCTACGATGACTAATCGAGACTATTGTAGCAGTGATAATCAAGGCGCAATTATGCACCATAATTTTGCCAAGGATGCTCCTAGTTAGCATAGTTGGGACGATGAGGGTATAAAGTTATTCAGATTTCTTTATTATATTATTTTCACGGTCGAAAAATTCCTTGTCGTTGAAGCGAAAAGTATTTAGCTCTTCGTTGCCATTAATTTCACCTTCTTCTATTATCCCTCTTATGGTATCAGGTGAGAAGTTTGCGTTTTGTTGAGAGTATTATTAACAATTTTGCGAACCGAATTATCTAAGAACCAATCAGATTCAGTTTTTGTTAATAAAGTAAAACCTCTATCCGGATGAAAATTAAGTAATCTAATTTAATAAATACCTTCAATGGATAAGACTAATGCGTTCTACAGAGTACGAGAAATGTTCTTGCGAGATAGGATATCTATTGCCTACTATTGATCCAAGTTATTTGCAGTGTCCGTATTGTCACCGAAGAAAAACGATTATCGGTTTTCAACAAACTCTAAAGTTTGACGATAGTTATGATTCCAAGTAAATGATAGTCTATTTTACCTTCCCGTAACTCTGGCTGATTGATGTAAAAAATTTAAGTCACATGCCTTTCTCTATTTCGGCTAGGCTTTGTAAGAGTTCTTACTTGAATGTACCAGACCAGATAAAAGCCTCCTTCGGTCATCTTAATTTAAACTGCCCCAGATTTGGTATGTTGGTAACGATAAGCAATCATTATCATCATAGCATCTCAGACAAGGAATTATCCATTAAACTTTAAACCCATACGGTGGAAACAACTACTCTCAAGCACGTAAGCTTCGGATGGATAATCATGGAGATGGCTTTATTACCTGTGATCCGCATTTGGCTCTCGCTGCTCCCTAGCAGTAGTTGTTGTCGCAGTTTCGTTTACTCTTATCTTTGACATAGAAACTGTTATTGCAACAGATGCCAATGAAATTATCGCTGCAGTCGTAAATATCATGTTGTAGGCATGATCTGTGGGGAAAGCTCCAATAATTCCTGGTGCTGTTCCCTTATAGGTCTCTTGGAATACCCCAGAAATCGCTGGCCCCACTGACATACCAACTAGGTTCAAAAGCAGAGTCATTCCCAGCGCAATTCCGGTCACCTCCATAGGAACTGAAATAAGAATCACATTAAACCCCCCACTAATTGAAAGTGATAGCCCGGCTGCGAGTACCGTGAGTCCAATTGATATCATATTTTCAGTTGAATGAAAAAGTAAAACTACAATAAACCCAATTGTACTGATCGTAGTGCCAAATAGCATAAGCTTAGTGTTCTTGACTCTATTCAGTATAAACCCTGACGTAATTGTCCCAATCAATAACACTATCATAAAAGGTAATTGGACACTTGCAACTGTGAGTGCGCTGCCTCCAAATCCAAATGGACTAGGACTTCTTACCAAAACAGGTATCGTTAGATATACCATGAAAATAGACATCCCGACCAGCATGAGTATAATGGTAGGTGCAAGGAAGCTCTTGTCCGTCATTAACTTGAAATCAAGCAAAGGGAAATGGACTTTCTTTTCAATAACTATAAAGAGTGTAACTGATACCCCTGAGGCTACAAAAACCCCGACAACAGCACCGTCATTTTTACTTTCCAAGAAGGTTATGCCTGCAAGAAAGGTAATTATCGTGGCCGCCAGTGACACCGTTCCCTTTATATCCATTGTACCAAACTTTGATCCCTTACCCCTATGATTTTCATTCTCATTCTCTACTAATGTCAGATTCTCGACTCGCACGAACTTTGCTACTATTAGCCATAGAGCTATTGCAGCAGGAAGTATGGCCAAGAATGTCATTTGCCAGCCAAAATTTTGGATTATGGCAGCGCCACCTATCAAACCTATAACTGCGCCTCCAGAAAATGTAGAGGTGAATATTGTCTGGCCTATTGCGAGCCTGTTTTCCGGAAGGACTTCTCTAATGATCCCAAAAGCAATAGGAAACATTGCCATACCCACGCCCTGGGCTACCCTTGCTGCGAGCATGTATTCAATTGTAGCGGCAAATCGCCCAGCTAAAATACCGGCTATATAAACAGCCATTATTATCAACAATATTTTTTTCTTGCCGTAGAGATCAGACAGCTTTCCTCCGATTGGTGTCATGACAGCTGCTGCTATTATGTAAGCAGAGAGTAGCCAGGAAGAAGTGCTGTACGAGATGTTGAACTCATGAATAAAATCTGGAATAGCTGGCAGAATCATGGTCTCATCAAACATAACAATTAGTCCTAGGCAGCTCAGGATGATCAGGGTCTTCCATCCTGATCCGAGAATGTCACTTTTTACTCTAGTCATATTTTTTATCAACTTTAATTGCATTCATTTTTCGGGATGGCACATAAGCCAATTCTGTTAAAGTTTGAATGGTGCTATTTATCATAAGCATTATCGTTACCCTATCTAAGATAACTAACCCATCCAGACTGCGGCGGGATCAGATCTTCCATTTGAGTTCCGATCATTGAGGTATTAGCTGAGGTGTTAGGTTTATTTATCTTTGGTAGGAGCATAACTCCACATAGGAGACACCTGATTTAAATTGTTGACAATCATCTGGAGATAATATTATTATGCCATGTGTTCTGATGTAAGTAGAGGCAGTTTCGTTTAATTTTAAGAATTCTTTTCCCTAATGAAAGTACATGAATAGTCTTCAGGTCACCTATTCTAATTTCGCGAGCAAAATCGAATGAAGGATAAATAATAAAACTCATAATAATTAATATAATATGTCTTCATTGAAAGGTAATTCCCAAGAGGAAAAAAATAAAAATTTTTTAAGATCATACATTGACGAAATTTTCAATAAACACAACCTATAATCAATCCAAAGATATTTTGGCGGTAGTTCTATTGCAGGCAGTTCTCAAGCGGGAAAGGGTGGCATAGGATCCAACCAGTTCATAAATCGATTCCTTACGGCTTTTCCTGATTGGCACATGGCCATAGAATACGTCGTGCAGAAAATGATATCGTGGTGGTGTTTTTAAATGGGTATGGAACGCATAAGGGAGAGTTTCTCGGAATACCACCCACCAACAAACCCGTAAGCATAAGATCGGCAGAACTTTACAAAATAGAAAACGAAAGACTTGCAGGACATTGGTATGTCATGGACCAACTTAACTTATTCAAACAAACAGGCGCATTGCTTTCTGAATCTATATAAAAAACAAGGATGCCAGTGTCGTGTAGACGGGGTACGCATGTAGGGATTATTGTCCAAGTTTACGAGATCAGGGTTTCCTATTCTCTATCAATATAGATGGTAACGATCGTCGAAGTAATTAATCTCCTTCAGAAACTGAATCAAAGACCTTTAATCAATATGCTAAGTTTATACTCCAGAGTCACCATAATAACTGACTCCAGAGTAGATGTATGACGCTACCAAAGTGTTACTTGGCTTATAATGCAGGAACACGTTATACTTTACATCGAATGCTATTTAATTGGAGTATACAATTCTCTATCTTTAAAATGAATTCAGAGTCCGTAAAGTGACTTGGATCGAGTCAGAAACTTAAATGAAATTAGTAGAGGCCAAATGGCAAATGAGAAGCGACTGGCCTCTACTAAGTATTTCTTACGCCCAATATAGTAATGCTCAACATTGTTTATTAAAATGACTTAGCTGGAACCTCCCTATTGTGCAGACTTCAGGAGGTCCAACTTATTGAGAGAGGATCTGTCAGGATTCCAATTTATTATGCCTAATATTATATAATAAGCAGATTATAATGATATACTGTTTAGGTATCATAATTCCATCTCTATATGACCACATCGGCAGTACTGATATTATGTTTCACCTCTTTCAAGCATGACTGTGCATGGGTTCTTTAAAACTACAACATAACTGTAGACCTCAGGTTTGGAAACTAGAATTCTCAGGTCCTATTAAGGGACTTTTATGGTTTGAATGAGAATCCGAAGTTCTTCACGCGACATCACATCATTCTGAGAATGCAAACCCATGAACTCCAATATCTTTGGTACTCATGATGATCGGAATACATTACTGGATTATGAGATCAGTTAGTTATGTCATTCGATCTGTGCGCATGTACTGATGCATTCCAGGAATATATCATGTATATTCGTATCAATGGAACGGTGGTGTGAATGGATCGACCACCTCAACGGTACCCATCATGCCAGTATCTTCATGTGGAAGAATGTGACAATGATAGACGAATCTTCCTACGAAATCCTCAAATTGCATACGGACTACCACTTCCCCATTCGCCGGAAGGATAACTGTGTCCTGCAAGCCATGTGCTTCATAAGGTTGACCATCCACCGACATTACCTGGAAGTCATTGATGTGAATGTGAAATGTATGATCATCGTCATCGATATTTTTGATCTTCCATTCCTCTAGGTCTCCTAGCTTCACTACTTGGTCGACTCGGTTATGATCAAAAAC
>DATBGR010000069.1:0-3498 GCA_036557905.1 Nitrososphaeraceae archaeon
GGTGTATGCAGTCAGCTTACAAAAATATCCCAACCTACTTTGGTATTAACTGGAACCGAAGATCTTGCTATACCCGGGCCTGCTAATTCTATAATCATTGCGGGAAAAATCCCAGGAGCATGGCTTGTACAAATCCCAGCATCCGGTCATAATGTAATGGATCAATATCCGGCTGAAATTGGTAAGATATTAAATACTTTTCTATCAACTACTAGCCCAAACAATTGACCAGCCATTGAATGAAGCATTAATTGATTCTAGGATCTAGCTACGACATGATCCTATATAGTGAAACATTTTTTATCAGCAAACCAGTTGTCTCTCATACAGATGATATAATAATAGACAACTCCTTTTGTAAGGTCACTCCGGAGCAGTTTAACGTGGGTTCAAAAGACTTGGTATCTTCCCAGAAAGTCGGCCAGCAAAACCATTAACTATATTACGAAGACCCAATTATGCATGACTGTGGTTCTACTTAATCTGGATTATTGCAGGAAAAATTGTGAAGTCTTGTAAGTATCAATAACACTCATTGCAGTAGTATTTTTGGTTGCTATTTTGGTTTCAAGTCTCAGTGATTCTACTTTAGATCATCATAAGGTTACCGATGTGTACGCTCAACCTTATCTAGAGACCGTAAAGAATAGAAATCTAACAATTGATCTTGGTAATGGACTAAAGACTAACGCTACACTAACTTATCCTGCTATTGGAAAAGGACCATTTCCTGGAGTCATACTACTCCCGGGATCTGGTGCAGGTGGCAGACAGGCAGATTGGTCATATCTATCAGAAAGAGGCTTTGCAACACTTGTATTTGATAAAAGAGGTACAAATGGTATAAATCCCCAACCTATCATTGACACAAATATTTGGGGAAACGCTACAGTCAATGATCTAATACATGATGCAGAGAAAGCCTTGAATGTTCTTATTCAACAACCTGAAGTAGATCATAAAAGGGTAAGCATAGTTGGTTATAGTGAAGGGGGTGCTATTGCACCAAGAGTAGCAATTGATAATCCAACCAATGTGAAGAACGTTGTCCTTATGGGTACACTAGCTCAGAACACGGGAAAAGCTATATTATACAACCAGGGAATAGACCTGCCTTTACGGTACGCTACACAAGTATTGGATAAAAATCATACTGGATTTGTATCAATACAACTAATGGCAAAGGTTCCTCTGCCGTTCAAATTCATAATCCCAATGTCTGCTGCTACTACTAATGATACAAAGGTGATACTTTCCGCCATAACCAAGGAATTTGGTACTAGTGGTTATGTGAGTATTGACAAACAACTTAAACCCTTGCTAATGAAATCTTATGAAAATCTGACAGCATTAAATTTGTCTAAATGCAACAATACTGCGGGATGTCCTGTGTTGCTCAGATCTTATCAAATGTTAATACCTAACTTGAGCATTATTGGTAATGTCTCTAACTCTACAGGTATCCTGTTACTTAATGGAGAAAACGATTCTCAAGTGCCAGTTCAACAAGCATTTCTCTTGCAACAAAGATTGACCGAAGTAAATCATCCTGATTATACGTTGATAACATATCCCAATCTGGGGCACTGTTTCTGCCCTTCGTCTCAATGGTCCACTGGAATTGACCATTTGAACCTTATGTTTTAGCAGACCTTTATTCATGGCTTGCGGCTCATTCTGGTCTATCACACTATATTCCTGCTCCTACATCGAAGTTAGCAGCAAATACATGTTCCTCTAGTATAGGATGATGTTGAAGAAATTCATCATGCGATGAATATGGGAGGGAGGGGTCGTTTACTATGAGTCCCATCTCCACCGTCCTTTCATCCTAACCTATCTCCACCTAGTATCCTAAATCTACGTAGGGAGGTAAAAATAATTACAATTGAATACGGGGTTAAGGATGTGGACTAAATCTGATTCGATATTCAGGCTCAAAGATAATTGGACAAGTCATTTTTGATACAGCAAACGCGACAACCGACATATTAGTCACAAGGATCACCGATATCTGGTTTAACTCTATCAACGTCAGCGATATGCACCTACGTTAGCCACTGTACTCATATACTTTGTTATTCAATCTACATCAATGCTGAATTTATGATGATATAATAATAGACAACTTCTTTTGTCTAAGGTCAGAATCGGTTACATACTTCACAGCAAGTATAGGGTTCGTGTCATGTTGCAGACCTATTAGGAAAGTTCATCTAGTCCTTATTGCTGTCATATCTGCGCTTGTTATCGCAAGCCCCTCAATTAGTAAATACGGTTACTTTGACATTTCTAATGTAGTGTAGGGTCAAGCAGATCTAGACCAAACGAGTTCCAATTCTACGAATTCGCTAAATCTTCAGGATATCCAAGTAAAAAAAGTTCATGTAGGGGACATTGATGTTGGTTATAAGATGTTTGGAAACGGGGAACCGCTATTAGTTTTGAATGGCGCTGGTCAAACTATGAATGACTGGCCCCCGTCCCTTCTAAAAGTCCTTTCCTCAGATCACATAGTAATTATGTTTGATGCACGTGGAATCGGAAATATTTTCCAGACGAGTTTATCCAACTGTCTGATTACCTAAGAGAATTTACTGAATATGCATTTAGTGATAAATATAATTCTATACAGAAAGACGAGCTATCTAAAGTCAAAGGACTGTTACAAACTGAAGTGAAAAAGGAATCTATCGATAAGGATTTACAGTATATCGTAGACGCACATGACGGTGTAAAAAACATAATTGTTAAAATCAAGGAATTAATGGATTCTGACTTCTTACCAAAGATACCTAAGTACTATTACGTAAAAATAAAACGATCGAAAGCCGAAACGCAGAAGAAAGTACAGCACGAGACATTACAATCAGGATTGTGTCAGAACTGCAAACATAACTATGTAGATGATCCAGAAAAGGTTATTCTGTGCTCGATATGCAAATCGGGGGCTGATTACTTCAATGAGTATTCGTCAGCGGCTTAGATACTTGATTATTACGTGCCGCGGTACTGTATCCATCCAGGATTCTAAAAAATCTAGGGCTGATTTTATAGTATATTCATTTTTCATAAGTAATATAGCGTCCTTATTTGTTGTCTTGGCCACGTGTTCTGCCAGAGAAATAATTTCTTGTTCAGGTAGATATTTTATGACCTTTGAAACAAATGGTCTCCTGACAGATATAAAACCAGCTTTTGCTGAGTTAGAATGCCAATTTTGGTGATCTTTTAATATTTAATTTATTAGTGTGTTAGGACTGACATCTTTTTGTTCTGCTTCATGTCGTAAATTCTATTCTATCGAAAAGCCAGTGTCAATAGAGTATTTAATTAAAAGATTATCGACAGTTAGATTAGTGGGATAGTGGCATCGTATATAGATAAAGACCGTTGCTATCGATATGCATTAGCAAAGTATCCTGTATCATTTCAAAAAATCTGTTGGATTAGCTTGTTACGTAGTAGATATTTCTTGTTTGAAAATACTAGTAGTAG
>DATBGR010000070.1:0-3110 GCA_036557905.1 Nitrososphaeraceae archaeon
TTCTTCTGGGCGACGAGGATAGTAATAACAATTGTAATTATAGTAGGTGAAAACAAAGAGCACACGTACTCTAGGATTGATCTGTATATCTATCCCCAATCGGAGCTTCTACTGGAACGTAGCGAATCCTATGTACGTTTAAAAAAATGAAGCACAGGCAGCCAGCAGAACTGCTTGACCTAAAAAATCATAATTAACACGCGACATCTATGCCGGGAGATAATTGAGTCTGGCATGCGCAATTTCAACGCAATTTTAGTGCGAATACTTAATTGAGGTTTATATCACGATAACCAGGAAAAACCAAATAGTATGTTAAGCATCGAGGTCTCCACATGTCAAAATATGTATTTCTATCATCCGTGTTTATAGTAACACTAGCATTGCTCATTAGTGTAAGAGCACAGGCTGAAGATTTTGCGTCATATACATATCCTACTTATCCATTTACTATCAAATATCCAATGGACTGGAGTATTCAGGATACCAAGAATGCTACAGGTGTGTTGTTTAAATCTCCAGATGAATTTGGAAATGTTTTGGTGACAATTAAAAAAACCACGATTCCATTAGGTAAGATGTTCGACAAACTTGTTTTGATGGAATCTCATGGATTCAAGTTACTTGAGTTTAACAATAATACTTATTATCTTTCAGATCATCCGGCAATCAGAATAGTCGGCATCCAAAGTTACGTAGGAGAAGGAGAGTCACCACTAGTTCCTGACGTTCCGCTACATGACGCTAAAATTATGTCACTTAGCATCGAATTAGGAGGAAAATTGCGGTCGATTACTTCTCGCCTCCTCAAAAATTTTTTAACTACTTGCCCACAGTCCAACAAATGATAGATTCTTTCCAAATCCTAAGTTCCTAGACGCTTAAAGACTACTCAGGAAGACAGTCTCAACTATGATCTTGATATTGACTACCTACATGTTATCAGCTGTAAGATCCAGGTCACTCATACCAATAATCGCGAGACCTGAATCAGTACAAGATAGCATCAAAAAAACAATATACGTACACCAAAAAATATGTAGAGGACTTGTTCTATGTATAACAGGATACTTATGCTTTTACTTCGGCTGTGTCATGTTAGCCCCAGCGGCAGCAGTTGCATTTGTCATGTTAGCAGCCTGTGCATTTACTTCATGGGCAGGATATACGGCAACTGTAACGAAGGTCAACATTATTGCCGCCGATATGATGAATGATATTAGTTTGTTCATACACAAACTGGTGTTCATGTATAGAGATAAATATTCCTCACCTATAGAGAGCCCCTAGGATATGAAGGGTGTCAACATTGTTATCCCAATTAGCATCAATTTGTAATGAAACCAAGGGCTTTGATGACGAAATCATTCAGAACAGATTGCGATAGCATTAGTTGGTGTTACGTTGCAAGCGGGTAACACCACAGACATTAGGCTTCAAATCTGGGACAATTTCTAGCATACAAAATGGTAAGAACGGAAACCAGAATGCATACTTTCAGGTGGATGGGATCTGAGAAATATTCAAGCTCCCGGCCTTCAATGCTGGATTTAATATGGTAATGTTGAATGGTAGCGCACCACATATGCGTATTATGACAGTTTTTAACGACCGAATAGCCGTCTTTCACTTCTTTAGTGATTTGCCAAATGAATAAAACACTTGTGTTGGTGTATAATTGAATTTCCTAAATGCTACCTCGTCTAATCCAATTCTCCATGATGTGTGGTATCGTGGATAGAGTACATGTATATTACAGATATCTGTCATCAAAAAAAGACAACAGTGGTAGAAGTAAGACCAATAAGAGCGCCTTATAAGAGAGTGACACTTTTATAGTGATTTTACCTAAATAAACGGTTTAATTTGTTCTGCTCGGGATTCAGTATCCAGCACATACACTCTAATATTGTTCATCAATCGAGAAAAGGCTATTAAATGTCATGTTCTGATGGTAAAGTTAAGAAAGCAAGCCAAAAGCTGCTGACTTTTCTTCTTGTTATGCTTTTTATGGTTTCACTAAGTGTATTGCTATTTGAGCTTACTCTCACTAGAATTTTCTCAATTATATTATGGTATGATTATGCTTTTATGACAATCTCTGTAGCATTTTTTGGACTTGGAATTGGAGCTTTACGAGTATATATTCTAAAGGATAAATTAAAAGAGAGAGAACAAGAACTACCGTCGAAGATAATTCTACTATTGCATTCGCAATTTCAGTACCACTCTCTTTATTTGTAATGGGGCATATAATTTCAACAAATACATCTCTTCTTTACCTATTCTATCTTGTCTCATCAATTCCTTTCTTCTTTGCAGGAATGTCAATGGCTGAAATATACCTAACAATGTCTAGAGAAATAAGCAAGCTGTATTTTGCTGATCTAGCTGGAGCAGCTGCAGGTACACTTATTGTTGATGCGTGTACCTGTCTTTGCTTCCTAAATCTAATATGTGTGCCATGAATCAAGTACATACAGTACGGGCATACCAAGAGCACTCGAAGTTGTTCCAACTTTTCGTCGAGAAACGTGTTGTTACCACCATTGCAAAAATAAACAATGGATTTTATGACTGCTTCCGGATCAGGACGAACTTCGTGTGGGACACACATTGTGGTCAACGGCACAGGCGCGATACGGACGCCCGTTACGTGTCTCTGGGGTTCAATTCCCTCCACCGCCGCTTAAGGTGAACGTGGAAAGGTATACTTCGCAGATCCTCCCAACCGTAAAAGCAGCAGTTATGGGAGTTGATCTTATAGATATTCATCCCTCACCTTCACATTTAAAGGCTGGCAGCAAATTTGAAATATTAGCAACAGTAGTTAATAATTCATCAAGTACGATAATGTTTGTTGCTGGGGCATGCCATTCACCTTTATCTGCATTCTTTAAGAGCTTTAATGTGGTGATAAGACATACGCAGGGCTGTACTGCGACTTCACCTCCATTCAAATTAAAGTCAGGAGAACAGGTTTCAGTTGCTGGCCCAAGTTCAGGGACAATATATCGGCATGGACACACAGGCTCTAGGCAAGAGCCGCCCCCAGTAATACCGGTTGTTAAGCCGGGGATGTGCCAAAGTTGTTATGATTTGAGAGTCAT
>DATBGR010000071.1:0-3390 GCA_036557905.1 Nitrososphaeraceae archaeon
TATATCAAAAGTATATGAAGTCATGATACCCCCAGGATCAGCAGAGGAAATAGAAGCCATATTTCCAGAACAAGGATCATACGTAGGTAACGACCATGACATAGGTAGATTCTTACAAGGTGCAGGTTTTGTTGTGCTAGCGACAGACAATTCCACGTCTTATGATCACCCTCAAGGAACTTGGATTTCAAGGTAGAAACCTACACCTTCCAATTATTGACAAATTTCTCATTGTTATGTGATTTACAAACAAGAGAGTAATTATAAAACGATAAGAGCATTGATTTCCATTAATAGGGTCGATATAAGTGCATCCACTACGAACATCTTTTATATCTTCACCTCCTAGTCCATGTACTTACTGAATTATACAGTGATAACATTAGTAGCAGTGGTATTCTTGTGTTATATTTCATCTTTCATCAAAACCAAGGCAACAACTTTTTCATTTCATAGGTATACCATAAATCCGCATCGTTATGTAAATTAACTCCAGATCATAGTGTTCATAAGTCAAGTCTACCTTTTGAACAGTTTGGATATAAAACGCGATAGCCATATTGTATATATTGTGTAAGCAATAGCCCATGAATCATAAGCTGATTGATATCCTTCATAATAATTTTGCAGAATTCTCAACATAGTCTCGAGACTAGTTTTATCATCAATTACATTGTTTGTTTCAAGTAAAAATCGTCTTTTATGCTCCTCTCTATCTGTGAATTCTTTTGCAGATTGAAGTACCACTCCTTCTGGCATATTTGAATTAATGCGTGGAAGGTATGTAAAATATTGGTCTACAGTGAAACACGTTGCACGCCATTAAATGCCAAAGCAAAACATCAATATATTCATCTCATTCAGATTGTAATCTAATTGTTAGAAATAATATCTGGAAAACATGACTAGAAATCGAGTTCGTATTTTCAAGACCTTGTAAGCTATGAAATGTAGTATCATATCCTGGAGAACCAATCTATACTAAAGATTACAAACAATCTTTTTATTAAAGTCAGAGAAATAAAGCCATGAATCCCTCAGTTGCAATTTTGTTGTCTGTTTTACTAGCTACATCTATTGTATTAATAACAAATACCCATATTGTATTAGCAGCAAAGCATCACAAAAATGCCAGCAATGACGAGAAGAGCAACAACGTTGGTCATGGTAGTAGAACGAGTGGTAGTAATAGTGATAATGATAATTCCAGTTCCCACAGGAACATTCCCACATCTAATAGCACAGTATCCCCAAGTAGCGGCAGAAACTCAACAACCCCACCAACAGAAAACAATAAAGAAGAACCAATTAAAGGTGGATCTGTAGGCATATGTTTAGTAGGGGTAAAATCAGCTTGCAATGGGCCAGCAATTGACCATCCATGAGAACAACGATGCATAGTTAGCTACGTTAGGCTACTAATCCTAAATCAATTTCATAATGTTTATCCTTAATCTGTGTCCGCATCTAATTCAGGTTAAAACTTATTCTTCAAAAGCTAAATAGATAATCTTACTTGGCTCTAATTATTTATCTCATATAAATATATCTAAGCTAATTTGATAGATAGTATTAAAACGAGTATCCTTATTTGAATACTGCAACTACTATCGATATCTGCCATTATTGCATTTTTTGTAATTTTGATTTATTGTTTTAACGATGAGTAGACAATGACATGCATTACAATCCAAAATATAATATACTATTCGTAGCATTATCCAATTAATGAGCTTAGAATCGATTCTAGTATCTGATATTATGACCAAAAAGGTAATTGTTCAAACCGACAATCAAAATATCCAGGCAATCTCCAATACTATGTATGAAAATAATATCGGTAATGTATTAATAGTAAAAAATTATTCAGCACAAGATAGTATTAGGCAAGATCAAGTAGTAGGCATTATTACTGAAAGAGACATTGTTCGAATAGTAGGTTCCTTTGATCCAACCTTGTATCATCTCCCTGTGCGTGAGATAATGAGTAAACCCATAATTAGCATAACACCAACTTGTTCTCTTAAGGATGCAATGGAAACTATGCAGCTGAAGAATATAAGAAGGCTCCCAGTAATCGAACCTGACGGAAAATTATTTGGTATAATTACTTCCAGGGATATATTCAAAATAATTATCAAGAATCAAGACACTATGTCTACTTTTATTAGTAGTAATGTAGTACCACTTTCAGGCGAATTATATGAGAGATTCACTCAATATTGGTCTGATGATATCTTGCACAAGACACGATAAAAACATTACTTTTTCATATAGCAGGAGGTGATTTGAATTACTGCGTCATTCTATAATATGATAAGAGGTCTCCTACTAGGCGATCAAACTTAACTAAGGATACCAAGGAACATAGCAATACATGTTTTGTGATAAATAATGAATATATGTCATCATCTATAGTATTCTAATATTTTCTCAATGGAATCCTTCTCGTTATCATTTGCAGATTCTTGATATCTAGTGAAGTCAAGTGGTGTAAGTATACCAATAGGATTATTATTCTGATCGTTGTTAGCACCATCAATAATAAGTAGATGTCTTATGTTGTGTTGCAACATCATATCAGCAGCCTCTGATGGCGATGAATCAGATTTAATAGTAATAATGGGAGAGGACATAATTTCCTTATTTGTAATAGTACTAGTACGAACATCATTAATACAGACCTTCCTGACCAGATCTCGTTCTGTCACTAATCCTCGCGGTTCACCAGTGGCATCAACCACTATCAAAGAACTCACATTTTTGTCTTTCATCTTCTGAGCAGCTTTTTGAATTGAAGACAGTTCTTCAATAGTTTCAAGTTTTTTCCTCATAATATCTTCGACTTTCATAGTCATGTTGATATCTCAACCAGGATTTATTTAAATACCCACCATCCAATAGTGGATTTTGCATATAATTATTGATACCTGTACCAATGTACCAGTTTTTCAAAATTCCCTACGAAATGAAGTACTTGTTTGAACATTGGTACACTGCACTACAGCGAAAACAAATTCTTCATATATATCTGCCAATCAAATGTACATATGGAAGAACTATTGCATCAAAATGCATCGAAATATACTAGATTAAAGATATCAGAAGTAAGTAATAAAGTCATAACACTTGAACCGGAGAATACGCTCCTTGATGCCCGTAATACCTTACTGAGATATAATATCAGTAGGATTGTAATTGCTAGGGATAATGGGGCAGTGGGAATAATTACGGAGAAGGATATTTCCAAGATTCTATACACTGAACCACAAAATAGGCAATTCAAGGAGATCAGATTAGACGAGATAATGAACAAAGATCTTATCGAAGTTAATGAGGAAAAAGAACTGAAATCTTGTGCCAAGTTAATGTTAGAACACAATGTTAGTT
>DATBGR010000072.1:0-9830 GCA_036557905.1 Nitrososphaeraceae archaeon
CGACGAGGGTGAAAACGTTATAGTTCAATATGGACATGATAAAAGCTCTTTTATCGATATTCTTGGATACTGTATGAATGTAACTGCGAAGCTAACTTCCTTAACTAATGCAGATAAAATTACAATAGGCAAAGATGTTTATGATATATTGCATCCAGAAATAAAGGTTAAATTTGAAGAAGTTAAATATGATATTGCTAGCTGGAAGTATACTGACCGACATACAGGAAAACCTTACAAACTTTACACATTACACAATTAACATATTGTAGCTTCTGAACTGGCTATCGAACTAAATGAAATCCGAGTATGAATGTTCAGCAATCTATTCAAATATAAGAACTCAGCAGCTTAGCTGATTTCTAAATATGAATTATGAGATCTCATAATGGCTGCGTATAAATATTTTTTACATTATATTGTAAATATTATATTGAAATGAGACAAAATCAAGAATTAATTATCAAGCCATATCTTCGATTAAACCCTGTTACTAGTAAGTGCGAGAATTTCGGTAATCAGATTTGTAATTGTGGTTATTGCTGTATTGATGGTTAAAGGAATTATCAAGTAGGTAGAGAAAAAAAGAAGAGGAATAAAATGCCAATAGATTTAGATTTTCCAAAAAGTCATCAAGTAGTCGGCAAACATAAGCATGCAGATGGTGAACATTATCATTTTGTCTGGGGACCAGGTAGATCAGACGCAGAAACATCGACTAAACCAGAAGTTCAGGAGGCGTACAAGACAAGGGGAGAAGAATATCTACCATTAGGAGTACATGGAACAATGGTGGCAGTTGACTGGGATTCCTGTTATGCGGATGGTGCTTGTATTGAAGCATGTCCTGTTCAAGTGTTTCAATGGTATAGAACAGAAAATGACGTTTCGGCAATCGAGTTGGCTAATGCTACCAGTGCAGGAATTGGTGAAGACCACGACAGGGATGGACGTAAGGATTATACCGATAAATCGGATCCTATTAGAGAGCATGACTGTATTTGGTGTATGGCTTGTGTATCAGTATGCCCACCCCAAGCGATAAAAGTTGATCAGGCTAATTTAGAATATCATGAAAAGGCTGCAGGTACATTTAATGAAATCTTATCAAAAGGTAGTGCACCTCCACCACATGCTCATTGATTTATTTATTGTTTATTAAAACATAGACTTTGCAATAATTTGCTAACAAGAGTGACAAGATAACGTGGCAAGAAATTGGATGGATGGAGGAATATATGACATATATAGCAGAAGGACAATCAGAAAATGAATAATGATGAAGTGACTGTGGTAACTGGGGTAAGTAGTACAGTTGGTAGTGAAATAGTAAACCGGCTCACAGCTTCAGGGCAAAAAGTTAGAGCTGCAGTCCGCGACCCAAGTAAATACTCTATGACATCTCCTGGTCTAGAAATAGTACATGTAGATTATTACAAGCCAGAGACATTTGACAATCTATTTAAAGGTGGTGAAAAACTCTTTCTGCTTGTACCATTTGGTAAGAATATGGTTGAGATCACCTCAGGCATCATCAAGATAGCAAAAAAACAAGGAGTTAAATACATAGTAAATCAATCCTTGATGGGGCTAGATGTTTATTCCGGATCTACGATATCGAGATTACATCGTAGGGCAGAAAAGGTTATCCTAGAATCATCTATCCCGTTTACAACTCTGCGTCCAAATTATTTCATGCAAAACTTTATAGTATTTTTTAGCCATACAATAAAAAGCCAGGGCTCGTTCTATATTTCAGCCGGTGGTGGTAAAGTTAGTTTTGTTGATGCACGAGATTTGGCATATGTGGCAGCAAAACTGCTAACTGTTGATGGTGAACAACAACAACACGTAGATAAAACCTATAACGTTACTGGTCCTGAATCCTTATCTTACAAACAAGCAGCAGAAATACTTTCAAACCAAATAGGGAAAAAAATATCTTATATTAATATAACAGATAATGAGGCAAGGCAAGGATTAAAAGATATAGGTACCTCAGATCAATTAATTCCTCTCTTGTTGGAGATGTATAATGATATCAGAGATGGTTATGCATCAGGAATATCGTCTGTTGTTCAGGAAATTACAGGCGATAAACCTATATCATTTTCTAGTTTTGCTAAATATTACGCTAAAGCATTTAGATGAAATAGGAGATTCGGAATGTCTAAAACAACAGAAGGATACAAATGGCAAATAGTTGACCGTGTAAAGGAGACGCCCGATACATATACCTATACATTTACTCCTATAAGTAAGTCTCAGAGATTTGAATTCGCGATAGGTGAGTTTGTAACTATAAGTGTTCTACTCATGCGTCCGACAGCATCTGGCAAATTGGAAGAGAGCATGGTACAACGTACATATTCAATTGCATCCTCCCCAACTAGAGATCTGATTGAGCTAACAATCAAGGATGAGAAGCCTTATGGTTACATTAATCCAGTTACCAAGAAGGCTGACGGATTTGCTGCATATTTCTTCGACCAACTAAAAATAGGAGATAAGATAAGCGTCAGATCTAATCCAAACAAGAATCATTTCTTATGGAAAATAGCTGTAGGAATGGAAAAGGATATAGCCTACTGGTCAGGCGCTAACGGAGCAGAATCTGCAAGATGCTTGATTCAATATATAGAGGATACCAAAGATAAAGACATTAATCTTACACTATTCTATAGTAATCCAACTCTGTATAATGTTAATAAGCAAGATACTGAATCGTCTTTGAATGTAATTTATTATGATTGGCTAATAAAATTGGTAAAGAAAATGGAAAATCTTAAAGTCATCTTTACATTTACTAGGGAGAATGAACCACGAATATCATCTTCCATCTACTCAGATCATCCTGGTATTGTATATAGAACTGGAAGGTTCTTCTCAAATCCTGATGGAACACCAGAGCGAACTCTTTCGAAGTACCATAATGGGAAAGTTGAAAAATCTTTTAATCCAATATGCGGAAGCAGTGGTTTTATTAATGGGACTATAAGATTACCTGATGGGAAGATAAAGAGAGGGAAGGGGATAATGCAAAACCTCCAGGAGATTGAAGATGTAAGACCAGAAAAAATAGATAAAGAACAATATTACTTACAACAAGCAGTTGGTTAGGCAGAAGCAAATAGAATGAATGGACAACTACAACTAACTAATTTGAATAGTAATTTTCATAATCTTTAAATTGATTTAGTTATATTATCTCGAAGACATATTTTATAGAATATCAATTTTTGAGAAAATAAACTTTAGGCTGTTTGTTTGTTATTGATCAGGTATAGCCTTCAAAGCTATCATCTATTAAGATTCGATTTCTTGAATAATCAACCTTAACTGATATTATGACTGGAATGGAAGTAGATTTCTTAGCCGTTTCCAATATCTTGTGAAATTCCTGGGTAGAACTAACATTGTACCCAATAGCTCCAAAACTTTCTGCTAGCTTGACAAAATCTGGGTTGTTAAAGTTAGTAAATGCGCTAATTTCAAATTCGTATTTTTGCTTTAAAGAGATCATTCCAAAATCAGAGTCACACCAGATTACGACTATTATGGGTAATTTTAAACGTACTGCAGTTTCTAGTTCTTGAACATTCATCAAAAATCCCCCGTCTCCACACATCGCGACAACATTTTGTTTAGGTTTTACAAGCTGGATTGCTATCGAAGCTGGAAGTGCAAAACCCATTGAACAAAAACCATTAGGTATTATACACGTATTTGGATTATAGGTATCATATACTTTTGCTATCCATAATTTGTGCGCACCTACATCAGATATTACTATGTCGTCTTTTTCAAGTGCATTGCGTACGTCTGATATTAGCTTTTCAGGCTTTATGGGATAATGCATATCATTTCGAAATCTTTCAATTCTCCAGGTAACCTCTGTTTTAATTTTCTTGAATTGCTCCGGGATTTCTCTATATGGAAAACCTTTCATATTGGGATTTTCCATTTTCTGTTTTTCCAGTTCCTTTAAAATAGCGTCAATACTATATTCAATATCTGCAGCTATTTCAATAGTTGGTGAATAGTATGTATCAACTTCAGCAGGAGTAAAATCAATATGAATAATTGTTTTTGCTAGATCTCCATTCCAATTCTTGGGATTATATTCAACGAGATCATATCCAACTGCAATTACCAAATCTGCTTTTTTCATCGCAATCAATGCATGATCTGCCTCCCTAATTCCAATTGTTTGCAAATGTCTTTCTGACAGGTCAGATATGACTCCTTTTGCCATGAATGTATTCATAGAACATAATCCGGTTCTTTCTAGAAACTTCCTTAGCTGGGTACTTGCACTTCCTCTAATGCATCCATTACCTACCAGAACTATGGGTCTTTTAGATTCTAAAATTAACTTGGCAGCATCTCTTACAAGCCTCCTGTTTGGTCTAGATCTTGATAATCTTTGAGCAGTTATTGGTTTTATGGTTGAATACATTTTTGCTATGTCCTGAGCTAATTCAAGATGTACAGCCCCAGCCTTTTTTTCTAATGATAGCTTGAATGCTCTTCTTACAATTTCTGGGATGCTATCGGCATTACGTATCGACCAGGTCCATTTTGTGATCGGCTTGAACATGGTAACTGCATCCATATTTTGGTGAGACTCCTTATGTAGCAGATCTGATTCTGTCTGTCCTGTTATTGCCAGCACAGGAGATCTATCCATATTCGCGTTAGCAATTCCAGTGGTTAGATTTGTTGCACCAGGTCCCAAAGTGGAAAGACATACCCCTGTCTTATGAGTTAATCTGCCATATACATCAGCCATAAAAGCAGCAGCTTGCTCATGTCTAACCAAAATAAATCTGATCTTATCTGAACCTAACAGCGACATAATAATGTCATTTGTTTCCTCTCCTGGCAAACCAAAAATATATTCAACACCCTCAAATTCTAAACATCTAACAAATAAATCAGAGGCTTTCTCAATCTTAGTATCCTCTGAGTAAGTAATGATTTCTGATTTTTGTAAAGTCTTATTGAAATTGATAAATCGCTTTGACTCCAACTCAATTACTCCTTATGCAAACTAGAAAGCAGTTATTCATTATCTTCATATTAATTAATGAGAAAATCAGATAAAGTCATTATATAACCATGTTAAGTTATAACTGCAATATTTTGCAATTATTTGCATTCTTTAGATCATTACCTATTTGATGTACAGTGAGTTCATAGAGATTTAATCCATTTTGGATTATACGATTCTTATTTACACCACGAGAACTTATTTAAAGGTAGAGGGGGAATGCATTACATATAAAATAATGGTGATGATTGTAGATAGCATTAAATATTCTATAAAATATCGAAACATTATCAAATGCTAACAACAAATTCTGTCTCGGATTCTGAAGCAAATTACAACAAAAGTCATGAAACAGCTACTATAACTTTTCGAATTGACAAGACTGCTTTGGACAGAATTCGTGAAGAGGCAGGACATCGCAATGTGAGTCTAAATTCGTTTCTTAATCAAATCCTGAAAGAGTTTACAGAATGGGATATGTTCATGCCAGATGCAGGAAGTATACCTGTAGCCAAACCAGTAGTGGTTCAGATGTTTCAAAAAATGACTAAAGACGAGATACATGATTTGGCAATCGAGATTGGAAAGAATGCCATAGAAGACATGGTCTTGTTTATGAAAGGAAGTATAGACGAAGATTCTTTTCTAAAATAGCTTGAAATACGCATGGAAAACTGCTCTGTAGATATCAACCATATTATGAATAATAACAAGCATACATACATAATGAAGCATGATTTAGGGGAAAATTGGGCTTTGTACAATAAGATAATGCTTGAAACAATTTTCAACGAATTATTTAAAAGATCATTAAATGTACAAATCCATAACAATGCAATGTTAATGTTTGACATTCAAAGATAGTCTGCTTAAATTGTGTGCAGCATTCAAAGACGAGCTAATGAATCTATCTTATCTTTAATTCTTAATTCGATGTGAGACGAAGACAGCACATAGGGTACAATCAATGTAACTATGACTTAATCATATCAAATGACCTGTGTATTTGTACACTATGCATAGATGCAAGATGGGTTATTTCGGAATTATATCTTATTATTGGAAGTTTCCCATCGTGAAGATGAATTTCAATGCCTCTCAGATCATTACCGTTTCCAGGTATTCCTAATAGTATTACAAGACTAGGAAGTTTCCCTCCATTTTCAGCTTGATGGCTAATACTTTCAATAGTTTTATTGGAAATATATTAATGATATTACGATGTGAACATTTGACACTATCCATGTCAAGTGAACCAAACTTCTCTCATGTTGCGATTTTGCTTTCTGGTCTACTATTGTAACTTCCATTTGTAGATAGACTAAATCAGAATTCAATTATATCGAAATGCAGTGAGAAGGATAATTATTCTAGTTGTATGGTATTAGCTAATGCAAATGGTAGTAATAAAAAATTCCAAAGATCATCTGTCCCACATGAGCATGACTTTATACTTAGAATCGATAATTCAACAAGTTTGTTTCTTAAATGTTTAACATGCATCAAAAATGTAAGTAACATAATATAATCAATATATTCTCTCTGTTTATACTAGCATAGGGAATTGGTAAAGCATTGCGGGACTCATACTCTACAATTGAACATAATCTTCAACCAAGATAAGAAAAAACTTGAAACTACTTCCTAAGATGTTAGGAAAGTAAATTAAATATTAGTTAGTCAGTCGTTGGCAAGCTAAAACCGAAGGTAGCTCCTTTCCCATCAATATTATTTTCTCCCCATAATCTGCCTCCGTGAGACTCAATAAGATTCTTTGATATATACAATCCCAGGCCTAAACCTGATTCTGACTTGGATACAAATTTAGTAAATAGTCTGGGCATTATTTCCGGATCTATACCTATGCCTTCATCCTTAATGCTAACAATAACATACATTTTATTTTCACTGTAACTAGGCGAGTTATTAGTATCATTCTTTGAATTTGCGCCAATATGAAGAGAAACTACAATTCTACCAGGGCTACCGCTGATTCTGTTTGCATTAATTGCATTAGTTATTAAATTTGACAAAACTTCGGTGATCCTTATCTTGTCAGCATTTATGAATAAGGCTGAGTCTGGTTTGTTAAATGCAATTTCTATATTATTCTTTGTATTTGTATTCGTATTTATAGCCTGTGAGTATTTTATATCGGCTATTGCATCATCAATTTTTTCTACTAAATCAAACCATTCTTTATTCAACTTAAGTGTATTGCTCTCGATCCTTGCTACATCCAAAATCTCCCTTGTCAATTCCTGAAGTCTTACGGTATTCTTATATGCTGCTGCAACGTATTCGGCTATTCCACTGTCAATTGGAACTTTATTATCATCTATTGCCATCATTGCTAATTCAGTATAACCTAGAATAGATTGTGTTGGAGTCCTTATTTCATGAGCTGCGATATGGATAAATTCTCTTTGCATTTTATCGTTACTTATTAGTTGTTCATTTAGTAGACGTTCATTCCAAAGTAGATCAAATATTGATTTATACGAATCTACTGTTATCTTTCTGGTAGAATAAATAGCAAAAGCAATAGCATCAGTAAAGTCATTATCTGCATCGGTATCTACTGCTGTATCTCCTCTGATCTCAGTTCGAAGCAGCTTATCACCATCAACTATACACATGGTAAAAAGCGAGTTAGTATCATTGTTTAATACCTTGATAGAGGGTGCCTCCTTAGATATTCTATCTAAAATTTTTATGTTTTCGTCGCATGAAGGACAAATGATTTTTATATTCGCATTTTTCTCAATTGAAGACTTTATAAGGTAATCGATGATTCCTAGTTTATCAATGCTTGTAACTGCTTTATTATTAGGAAGAAATAAAAAGGCATCTCTATTGATCGATTTTACCATCTCAATAAAAATCTGACTTGCCTTCTTTTTATTAGTAATGACTTGAAGAAATTCATAATCTGTTCCTTGTCCTCTATCTTCTATCTCTTTAATTCTCTGCTCTGCAGGGATAGCCGCAATCCATATAGTATCAAAAATATATCTTTGATGTCCCACGATTTCCTTGCCATTACTATAGATAGTTTGTGAAGCGGGCTTTCCTTGTTGGTGAAAAGTTGCAGGAGCTAGATAAGCAATATCGCTCAAGTAGAAATTACCTTTGATTCCATCTAAATGTCTGAGCTCATCTACCATTGTCAGTAGTTGTTTGCAGTAAGAAATATTGTCCTTGGTAATTTCAGTAATATATCTTAGTTTAACACCTCTCTTCTTTGCGGCAAGAAATGCATCTTTTAGTCCTACAGTATCAATGATTAATAATGGTCTTGACTGATCTATACAAGCATCGATTCTATTTTCTGCTTGAGCCACGAATTGTATTGCTATTTTTACAACATTTTCGATTCCATGAAATATCTCTGTAACTTCTGTTGAGCGGCTCTTGTCTATGTCTGGATTGCATGGAATAGGAGAAGTCATTGATAGACCTAGATCATAATAACACAGAATAGAGTTTAATTAATTTAGCCTTTTCTTAGTCCCAAGATTCTGCTAGAATGTAAATCAAAGGTATTGTAGAGTATATCATCATCATCATATCTTATTCTTCTCTATACTGTACTATTTGTAGCCTATAATAACTTGATTTTTGATGGGAAATTAACTTGACCGAAAAAAATGAAGAGCACACAGTTATAACATTTTGGATCAGTTATGGTAATTTAGTTAATATCCCGATGATCTGAAAGATCTGAATTTCTTATCTATCATCTATCATTACAACAAGTTTTATAGTCTTGAATCCACGTTTGTTTTATATTTTCGATCAGACTTTCCAATTCATAATTATCATTTAAATCATTAATTTTCTTTACACTTAGACCAAGTGATTCAAGCTCATTTAAAAGATTTACAATAGTGATCACCTATGCATGCTGATAGTGAATTTAACAATAGAAGTACAAGAGATTACTACGTATGTGCAATACAGAGAGAAATATACTAATTCTAATTTATTCTTAGACATGGTATTATGAATAGGCTCTAAACTATATAATGCGTCATACTTTATGATAATCGTCGTCTACATCTTTTTTTGTACCTGTAGCGTTGACTTATATTCTACCTTGATCACTGTCAGGAAAAGCCAGTTGTAGCTGAGGAGGGTTGAAATAGAGCATTGCTATCCCTTCAATCTTGTTTATATGAGCCAATTTGTTACTGTCATCAAGACCGATGGTATAGGATACTGATATAAAGCTATAATTTAAGATTTAATTTAATAAGTAATAATGATTAGGATACTTGGCCGTGATTACCTGCCCCGTCAAAATAAAATAAAATTAAATTGGTCATAGTATCGATTTGTGACTATTCATGAAGTTTGATTAGGACTAAATTATATTTCTAACGAAAATATTTGCTTGCTAACCATATAATAAGAGAGAGAATATGACTATATGACGATATTCAGCACGACAACTCAGGATGAAGTTTTACGAAAAAAGCTGTTATGCAAATATTTAATTTTGACAGTTTGCTCACGAGATTGGGTAGTATGCATTAGCCTAACATGTACTATATTTGAAATAAAACATTAATAAGCAATAGATACGAAACTTTTCAAAGGGTACAAAGAAATGCAATCGACTGAAACCAAAATAGAATCTTATCCAGTACCAAGCCAGCTTGCTACAAAGACGGATCTTTCTACGCAAGAGGTTAAAGCTATAACTGAGGCAGTTAATCCACTTATTGCAGATGCTTTTGCTCTTTACGTCAAGACAAAAAACTTTCACTGGCAC
>DATBGR010000073.1:0-6115 GCA_036557905.1 Nitrososphaeraceae archaeon
TTATATGGTGGAGGAATGGGAGGTGGTTATGGCAGTAGAGATGATCGAAACAATGGCAGCGCATTTATAATCATGCTGCTAGTGGCAGCGGCCACTTGGATAATCAGCTTTCTTATTATCAGAGCGATTTCCAGATACAGAGAATATTCCGCAGATAGAGGATCAGCACAGTTGACTGGAAAACCTTCAAAATTGGCAAATGCATTAGTTAAAATTAGTGGCGAGATGTCCAGGGCCCCCAAGAAAGACCTAAGACAAGTAGAAGGATTGAACGCTTTTTTTATTGTTCCAGCTATTTCAGGCAGTTCTATCACAAATCTTTTCTCCACTCATCCACCAGTAAACAAGAGAATCCATAAATTGCTGGAAATGGAAGCCGCGATGAGCTAATTATTTAGACCTGCTATTATCGGATGTCATCCAGATTCTAATTCAATCTGGTACGATGCCTTCGCCTCTAAATAGACTCTTTGCATCATGAATGGATAAGTCGTTATTGGGCAACAATATATCTGATTTAATTATCTCGGTATCCTCCAATTCTTTACCATCCTTTGAAACTAGCGAGTGCATTTCTTTAAGTTTCTTCTTAAATTCCTTCTCCTGTGCTATAATTCCCTTTACAATATCGACCATAGAATTATCAAGAGCATTTATTCGCTTAGCAGTTCTTCGATTAATTCTAAACTGACCCTTTCCCATTATTCTTACGATTATCTGATTTTGATTTCGAGATTTGCTATTCCTGAGGGATAATTCCGAATGATTATTGCTCTTTCTATTTCTACTCAATCCAGATGACCCACGTGCTTTACCTAATTTTCCACGTGATTTTGAAATCTTCTTGACAGGGACATTATTGCGTACTATTTTATTTTTAGCCAACAGAAATAACCCCCAATCTGTTCTTCTTTTTCCCATTTATTTCCTTATGTGCTTCATATATCGTAATTGTTCTGGTCAGAATCTCGCGAGTTTTATTCGATACGCTTTTTACAAATTCCAGTATATTTTGTTGTTGGATCTGCATGTCTGCTATTGTTGAGATCTTGTATTCGCATGTTTATAATCTTATGTAGTAGTGATAATACTGAGAACATGTTATTATTAGAAGACATGTCACACCTTACTCATATAAAATCAAGTCAGTATTTGAATATTTAAGTGACATCGAAATCCAATCAGTTAATGAAAGTTTCCGACGCAAATATGTTCCTAATGCATTTGTGATCAATACGAAGGCCTTATTAGACTTGCACCAATTATTTTATCATGTTCATAAGAATGGATGTGGATAGCAAAAATTTGATATAATATTCACACACCGGAGTACTTTCTCAAGCTTCACGTCCCTCCTGTCTCATTTGTACTAGAATTGACTATTGTAGTGTAAATGTAAGTATGGGATATCACTTCGCCAATATAGCAAACAATCCAAGATTATTGACCAGTGGAGCAGATAGAGAGTGATCAGCATGTTAGCCTTTTGCCTATAAACCAATCACTTTCTATTACTCGATGCAAGACAGCAAACTGATTATTGTAGATTCTATTGTTATGTGTCATGTTCTTCAAGCAATTAAGACATGACT
Organism: Nitrososphaeraceae archaeon; assembly: GCA_036557905.1. Classification (GTDB taxonomy): domain Archaea; phylum Thermoproteota; class Nitrososphaeria; order Nitrososphaerales; family Nitrososphaeraceae; genus JARBAU01. The sequence goes on from DATBGR010000073.1 coordinate 1,593, forward strand.
ATGGAAAGAAGCCTATTTTTACAGATGGTGTCCGCTGGTACAATACAGCCTGTAGATGGTTAAGATTGCCTGATCAAATGTATGGTACTGAATTGAAGAACGTGATTGAAAGGTTCATTCAGCATATGAGGGACTGGACAGAATGCTTCGATGACCATTTCCCATGCAAAAAACGAGATTGTGATAGACAGCACATCTGGAACTGACTGAAATTATATTTACCTATGTTCATATGAATATGGATAGAATGAGGTTTATAAGATTCTTCGTAGCGGCCGGCAGATTAGTCGCTTATGGAGGCACATCAACTACAGATCTTGGAGACTGGCTGATGATGTTTACCTAGAATCTGGTTCCTGACGAGAGAATATTTACGTTGTATAGCATACAAACGCTAAAAAGACTAAAGCAAGATTGGTTCCACGAAGATTTGACTTTATTGTTAAATTTATTAAAACAAGGAAAGATCAAACCTGTCATTGCAGCTAAAATGCCTCTGAATGAGGCTGCTCGGGCTCATGAATTACTAGCCGGGGGCTCCGTCGAAGGTAACATTGTCTTGATTTGTTACGATTGATAAACTATGTAAAATTGGTGTATTATTAAACATGTTAGTTCTTAATAATACATAGCAGAAGATTGGCAAATTATAATTGTATACAAACAAGGGCATCATAAAGTAAACCTAATATGTGAGATTGATTAGGAACTTACATAAAGTATAGGATTGACTATCTTCAAAATCATTGATTCATGCCGATGATCAGTTAAATATATAAATTTAGCATATTAATAAGGTCTTAGCTATACTTTCCTGACAAATTGCTATATCTATCAGATTTGATTTACTCACGTATATTGCAAATAATGTAAAGATTCTGCTTCTCATGTATCAGTAGGATGAGAAAGTATCATCACTTCTATTACTACTAAGTTTGTTACTACTATTAAAGTATGGCTTATTGAATGATAAAGATGAGGGTATATCTGGAATTTTATTTGTACTATTTTCTCCAACTATTGCAGAAGCCTCTTCTATTATCTTATCTATTTCCTCGCTACTATCAGAATAAGATGCAGCACCTTCTAGTACGTTAGCAGGTGTTGCTATCGTACCATTCAGTAACTCACCCAATGTATTTGAAATTTCATTAAGGGAGTGATCTGCATCTGGGATTACTTCCGATAAACCACCCTTTAATGCTTTAATGGTAGTTGCTGCTGGACCTAAAGTGAACATTACATCACCCAATTCAGTTACCGTTTCTAGTCTTATTTTTACCTGTTCAGTTGTCATTCTAGTAGAATCAACGACTTTATTTATTCTTCGAATTTGAGATAGCTCACTAGATAGTGATCTGGCTTGTTGCATGTTATGATTTTGTAGTGCCTCGGTGACATTGTCAAATACACGATTGTCCTTTTCTTTAAGCTTGTTTGATGTGTTTTCCATTTTTGATATCTGCATCTCCAATTTTCTCTGTGTTTTTTCAAGACGAGTTCTCAGCGGTTCAGAGGTTCTGATGTTATCTAATAACTTCTCCTTCATCCCTTCTCCTCCTCTATGTAGTGTGCTCTTGCTCTTTTTGTCAGACCAATTTGAATAGAACGATGGCAAGGTAATAACGTATTAAGTAATTCAGAATTGTTAATCTCATAGTATATTAAGAAAATTTGTTTACAAGCTTAACTTATACTATCTAGGAAATTTAGTACTAAGGCATAAATCTCAAGTTATATGACAATTTATATAAAAAAACAACTTTCAACTTATTCTTTCCTATACTTTTACTATCGTCTAGTTGGATATTGTGATTTCTGGAAGATAAGCTTGAAATCGATTATAAGATTAAACTGTCGAAGCTAATTATCTCCATAATTTAAGTCTATTATGCAAAATATTCATTTCGAATCAAGTGCTACATTGTTTATCCTTATAAGGTTGATACGTAACCCGCATGGTCAAGGCTAGTTATAACATTTTTTAACCTATGTATATTAATTATGTTAATGGACTATAAAAAAATAGATTATAAAAAACTATATGAAGATATTATTGATATTGATCCAAAGATCCGACTAGTAACTGTATGCAATTCAAATGGGAGAGTAATGTATTCTGAACATAACCAAGGTGTAAAAAATTTATTGACCACAGAAGAAAGTCAACAATCACTTGAACTGGCCGTAAATTCATGGAAGTTACGTAGTGACCTTGAACCAAAAATTGGAAAGGGAAAATATGTCCTCGCAGAATATGAAAAGATTAAACGTATAACCATGCCAGTACCTGGCGATTCTGACAATCATCTCCTGTATATTACCACTGAGGTAGAAGCTGATCATTCGAGACTTATTCGTATGGTGAGACAGGTATCACTACGAAAATTGTTATTATGACTATATTATGCAACTGTCCTCTGAAATGCTTCATTTAATGACTATGTGAATTATCTCAGGTTTGGTGAAAAATGCGTATTCCAATTTAAAGTTTCCAAATCGATAATTATTAACATTCTTGATGAAACTAATAAATAATTAAATACAGAAGGATGCGTGGACTATCGTCGACGATCGGCTAGACCAAGCTATGCAAAATCCTATTCATAGATTTCTACTACAATAGAAAAATCGAAGTTACCCAGCATTGACTTAAGGAATTTCAAGCTCAATTTTATACTGACACACGGGCAAATCTAAACAATGTCATAGCAGATTAAGCCAGAGATAATTTATGCATTGGGTAAAAACAAGAACTCTCTTTGATGGAATTATTGAGACAAAGGATATATTTATCAGATATGAGGGTAATGAAATAAAGTATGTCGGAAGCAAACTTGTAGTTGAAGGAAATACTAATGATATAATTATTGAAGCTGATACTGTTACTCTAGACTTCATAGAGTCACAGTGTCACATAGGAATGGCGAGGGCGGCTGAACCTGATCGAGAAGAAACCAATGAATAGGTGAAAACATTTTATCCTCTAGTAAAATCTTTACACAGTATTTACATGGATGACCCTTCCTTTAGAGGATCAGTTGAGAAGGGTATAATTTATTCTACACTGTTACCAGGTAGTGGAAATATAATTGTAGAAAGGATGTTCTGGTACGCAACTTTTCAAAAGATATAGGATATGTTTATGTAATGGATGTTGGAATTAAAGCTGTTTTAGAATACAATCCTTGCAGTACTACTAACTTGAAAGGTGATAGATCATCTACTCGTATGAGGGCCATAGCAATGCTTACCTTCTTGGATGAGCCTTTGCATTTTTTTAGCTTTGATGAAATTTTCGAAGCCAAATTAATAATATATCATAACGATTTAAAGTGTCATGATGATTCAATTTTCCCAGATTTTAGACTTTGGACTGCCCAACGAATAGATGACCACATCTCGTTTCATAGTAGGAATATTAAGAAGTGACAGTACAAGAATTCAAAATGAAAAGACCATTTCTGAATTCTACTTTAGAATTAGTTGCCAACGCACATGTAAACACGTCTGAATCTCCAATTAAGGTAATCAAGGCAGTTGCTAATATCATTTCTCGTTGTTCGCCCGAAATGAAGTATGGTAATCAAGTTATTGGCAAATCAGTTAACATTATCTCCTTAGATATAATATATGAACAAATTCGTTCCAGATCAGCTCAGAACGTTTTAAGAAGAATACTGATCGGGAACCGTAAGAAAAATATCACTTGGTTTTTTCTAAATAAGCAAGCAGCTAGTGTGGGTGTGGTAGCAATTATTGAAAACGAACAAGAATCTCCACTAGGACCAATACGAATAACTCTAAATTGTGAAGATTTAGACACTCTTATTAGTTGGTTGGTTGATTGACAAGTACAATTCATATATCCTACAATTCATCGTAGTTATGGGTATTACTGTAGATAGAGCTTCTTAGAGGATGTTCCCTTGTCATATTTTTATGACATCTTGGAATATCTATTAACATTTTATAATGGCTTTATTCTGCAGTTAATATTAAAGACGTCCTTATTTTGTAACATGTATTTTTCGGAATATTGTTACCGCTAATAATAATTGTTAAGCGATAGTTATTATCTTTAATTTCAGTTTTTCAAATTAATTGGTTCTATATCGATTCAAAATTTGAAAATTGTACATTTTGATGTAATTGATTGTTAATTATCTGGTAAAATATGAATAATGATTAGTCCAAAATAGTGATCAAAATCAAATATATTATCAATTGTATCCATATTCCATGTTTGAATGACAATATCAAAGAAGGTAAAACTTGACATAGAAATTGAGATAGATATGCCTTTAGACATAATTGAAGACAGAGATCGGTTTAAGGCTATAGAAACGGGATTAGTAAGAAGCATTTCGAAAGGTCTGTATGAGCAGGGGGTTTCATTTAATATAGCTAAGGTAAAATTCGAACTTTAAAAATTACTCAAAATGGTTAATCTCTGCATATTCATTGATTTATACCTATGACGTGCTATATTACTAAGGACATCATTTTAGCACACTATTCAT
>DATBGR010000074.1:0-3305 GCA_036557905.1 Nitrososphaeraceae archaeon
AATATATGATGCAACTCCAGCTTTACTATTAGAATAAGTTGATAATCCTGTTGCCTCGATAAAAGTTGACTTCGAGTCATCCCTTAGTTCCATGACCAATGAAGCATTTCTATCAACAACTAATATTGTGGCTTTAGTATCTGACATCTGTACAATATATCTTACATCTATTGTATTATTAGGATAACAATATTGTTTTAGTTCTAGTACTTTTCCTTCAATTAATTCATTTGCAGGTAACATTATCCTAACCTTTACATTTCTTTCTTTGGCTGCGTCTTTTGCTAATTGTATAGATCCTATCCTTTCTTGACGAATAAATGCATTGATGCTAGGAAATATCCATAATATCTCTTCTGATGCAGTCTTAACTAGGTCTAGATATAGCTCCTGTGTTCGCGCAGAGTTTGGAATAACTTCAATATCAGACAAATGTACTCCTGCTTCAATATCTTTTATCCTGTCTAGAGCATCAATTCCATTCTTCCACAGATCTTCAAAAATAAGTCTATAATGTCTAATGTAGGCTGGCTCATTACTAGTTAAAAGACTGTTCATGACATTACCATTCTCCATTTTATCTATAGTAGCATAAAAATATCTGTCATCAACAGCAAAGTTCATAAAAGTCAAGTTTTTGAGATGTCTTATTTGTATACCTGCGTTTAGAAATATTTTTACTAATTCTATGCTGTCTTTGTCTATAAAAGTAATCCATCGTATGCCTTTACTTTCACCTTCTCCTGCTGTATTTCTTTTCTTGTTAGCTAGTATTCTTTTGTAATCTTCAAAGAAATTATTATAGACCAGTTGCATTCCACCAATCGCAGAAACTATTGATCTTTCTGTTGCTTTTTGAATAACAGATTTTACATGGTAGAAGATTTCTTCTTTGTTTTCTAATACTTTGGTTTCATAATGAATTATCCCTTCTTCTAGTTCCTTGATCTTTTGTTCAGCAGGTATAGCTTGAGCCCAAAAACTATCAAATACAAATTGTTGTTGATGTTCTATAATTTCCTTTACGTTACTATAGATAATTTGGGATGCTGGTTTTCCTTTTTCATGCAGCTTTGCAGGAGCAATATACTCTGTTTCACTTATGTAAAAATTTCCCTTAATTCCATCTAAATGACGAAGCTCGCTGACTATTTTTATTAGTTCTTTACAGTAGCCCACATTATCCTCAGTGATTTCAGTAGCATATCTCAATTTAACGCCCCTGTTTTTAGCAGCAAGAAATGCGTTTCTTAACTTATCAAAATTGACAACTAAAGATGGCCTTGTATAATCTACACACGCATCAATTCTATTCTTTGCTTTAGAAGCAAACTGTAAAAAAGTGTTTACGACATTTTGCTCACCATGCAATACCGCAGTCCTCCCACCTATTACTTCTGATGATGCTGCTTTGACCAAAGAGCCGTACTACCCACTAATGAATTTGTAAGTATAAAACATTAACTGAGATGCTATTCTCTAATTTTGGTGCTAGCATTTAATGATCCTGATGTTTCTAATATGATTATCAAAGAGAATTCACCGAGGAAGTGGGTAAAATCAACCAAGCCCTGCCCTGGAGAGCTTAGTAGACTTCTATCTTGACTTGTTATAAATATCGTTTCGCGGGCAGTATCGTGTGGCCATGCCTCTTGTATATTATTTGGATTTGTATAGTATTCGGCTCTGTAGAAAGCATATCATGCAGTCAAAGCTTTGTGAGAGTTCAATGCCAATAGTATATTGAAAGAATCAAGGTACGTTAGACTTGCAGATACTATGCTCAGTGTTTTGAAACATGCGAGAATTCCTCTATTTTCTAATAGGAAAAGTAATCACATATTTACAATATGGCAGCACATAGTTCTGATTACAATTCGACAGTACGAAGGTAAGAGTTATAGGATGTTTGTAGATTGGTTATTCGAGGCGTATTACCTAAGGTCATTTCTAGGATTATCACGTATTCCTCATTTTACAACATTGCAAAAGTTTACAGATAGAATCAACAATTCATTGCTTGAAAAGATAATTTCATCATTCATTATAATTAGCGGTACCAAGCATATCTTTGTGGGAATAGATTCAACAGGATTTAAGATAACTCGTGCTTCACAATATTATACTGAAAGAACAGGATTGAGAAGAAAATATGCGAAATTGTCTATTGGAGCAGACGTATTACAACAAATCATATGTAACATAAGAATAAGACGAGCTCCTACAAGACATGATAATGTAGATTTTAAACCAATTATAACAAGAGCATCAAATATCCTTCCATTATCGGTAGTTACGGCTGACAAGGGCTATGATAGTGAGGATAATCATCTTTTAGTAAGAGAGGATTTGCATGCATTCAGTGTAATCCCAGCTCGTTATGAGCACATACCAATATGGAGAACACATGGTAAGCATAGGAAGCAGATGAAACGTGGTTATTCTAAAGTGCTGTACAATCAACGAAACAAGGATGAGACCATTGTCTCGGTCATAAAAAGACTATTCGGAGAGCATCTGATGTCTAGATCGATTAGAACACAGAACAGGGAATTGTCATTCAGATGTATAACTTACAACATGCACAGACTAACTAATCTGATAATATTGACGTGGTTTCTAAAGCCTAGTATTCATAAACTCTTTGTATTGGAAGGTTGATTTGTATTTGATATTCAACTTTTGTCATATCAGCGACCTTCGTATCGTATAATATTAAAGAGTTGTACATTATGTGGTATGGTTAGGCACTATACTAAATAAGTAACTAGCCAAATAATCCCTTGTAATTTAGCTAACGTATTTCCTAGATCTGTTAACTAAAATTGCATGCATGCATAAGTTAGCACTATGTATGAATACTAGCACTAGTTTATATAAAACCACATCTACTTAGAATGATATGAATAAAATAAACAACAAAATTCCATGGGGGCTAGCTATAGGTACACTAGGTGTGACAATTGTGGGTGCATTTAATGGTACTGCAATAATAGGACTGGCAAGCATAACTGGAGGAGCATTAGCGTTAGTGACCGCACTTTTGGCAAGACAACAATTGGACAAGAAAAAGCTCAAGCCAGAGTTGGCAGTGAAGCTAAAATAGCTTAGATTTTATCGCTAAGCATTAGGTTAAATACCGCCCATAACTTTTTTTTATTAGCAGTTTTATAAGTAACATGGTTAGCACTATGTAGCGCGTGTTGGCATTATTTATATATGATATCTCATTCTATCTAGTCATGGCATTAGAACAGGAAAGTAAATTCATATTGAATTTGGAGCTGGGTGAGAGCTATATTTAT
>DATBGR010000075.1:0-14292 GCA_036557905.1 Nitrososphaeraceae archaeon
AGCCAATATCAATAAAATTGAGTCACTTGCACGATCTAAACAACCGGCACCTGTCTGAACCCCGGCACCATGTTTAACATTGTTATCTAAAATGAGATAGCGTGCTGTGTTAATTTCTGTATTGAATTGATAGATTTTTTAGAACCTAGAGGATTATGAGACATTATTACAGACAATTTGATCAAGGTCAGAGGATGGCTATTGACATAGCCACGCCGACGTCGTATACCGTAATACCTCATAATAGATTCATAATAAAAGTAAACTAGTTTTATAACGGATGGTTTACAAGATAAGTCGATGATAAAAAATCCCGTATCGTAATCCTATATCTATGATATTCGTGTGGCATTATTATGGACTCCTCAAGGCTTTGTTTATAGAGATTTTTTATTACTTGAAGATTTAATTTGCATTTTCGTCAATATCGGTTGTTCTGCCTTTCGTTTGATGATGATTCAATTTGACTTCATGTACAAGCTTTTGGTATTCCATCATGGTTGATGACATTGCAGAGATCATTTATAATACGACGAACGATCGCTAACTATAAATCGGTTACAGTGCATAGATGATATATCTGAAGCATATGAAATGGATTGCTTCTATCCAAGTTATGGATATTATGCCATTATCAATTTACTACTATGACTATTACTCTGAACGTAGAGATCCTGAGATGGTATTACAAAGTAGAGCATTGGAGTAGAGCTGTGGTCGCACATTAAAATGGGGATAGAGGATTACGGAAATGAAAATGTGTCGAATTCGAAAAGAAAGAATCCTAATCATAGGGTAGATAACAGGTCTGCCAATGATTCTGTTCGTTCTGCGTCTGATTTAATAGGTACTTGGGATACCCGCACGAGAAGCAAAAATTATGGACAAATTTTCGTTTTATCATTTGATGCTCTTCGAGAGAGAAAGACCAGATCTGCTTTAACGATTCTCATGGTTGTGGTCGGAGGAGCGCTAATGGTAGCCTTGAACGGTACGAGTGCAGGTCAGTCTGCATTTATGAACAAACAGATGAGTATGTTGGCTCCAAATGTCTTGTTTGTTAGCTCCGGACAAATGAGCTTTCGCGGCCCGCAGGGTCCGCCAACTATTGTTCTCAACAATGAAGTTGTTAATCGGATAAAATCTCTTCCATTTGTTCAAGAGGTTGTTCCATCTTATCAGGGCCAGTTGCAGCTCAATGCTCAGGTAATATTTTGAATGCTCAGATAATTGCTATGGATCCTCAAAAGATCTATCTAGTTACACCTTATTTGCAGCTAGTAGAAGGCTCCTCAATACAATCTAATAATCCAACAGCAGTGCTAATAGGTGATAGCATAGCAAATCCCCCTGGAAAGAGCACACCATTTGTGTCATCTGGTCAAACAGTTAAAGGCACATTTACATACGTAGAACAGAATATTGGAAAGACGAACGAGCAGTCGAAAAGTTTTGTAATTAGCGGGGTAATACAGCCCACTGGGAATAATTTTATAGACAGGTCTGTCATTGTTAACGAGGCTACTCGTAATTCCCTTTTTCATAAATCTGGCAAGTACGACCAGATGCTTGTAGCTGCACTCTCCGGCGATCTAGTCCCTACCGTTCAAAGAGAGATTACTGGTCTATACGGTACGAATATCGGAGTTACTACTCCTAATGCAATATCGCTAACGATACAAAGATTTCAAAGTGGAAATAGTGCGTTTACAGTAGCAATAGCATTTATTGCACTTCTTGTAGGTGCTGTTGGAATAATTACGACTTTGTACACGTCTGTTAGCGAAAGAACAAAAGAGTCTGGAACAATGAAGGCCATGGGTGCAAAGAATCGATTTATCCTTATGTTATTTTTGTCGGAAGCACTTCTGATTGGTATAATAGGTGCTAGTGTTGGCTTATTGACAGGCATGGTCGGAGCCTATTAGCTGACTAGCGGCTTTGCTCCTCGGCGACCGGGCACACGGGGAGGCCAACCTGGTGCTCCTGCTCCTCACATTAGCCCAGTTTTTGTTGCAAATCAACTTTTGAACGTTTGGATCCTTTCGGTAAGCTTAAGTGTGGCATCTGGAATATTTCCAGCTTGGAAGGCTGCGAGATTATCACCCCTCGAAGCACTTAGAAGATGATTCGCCGACTGGAGATGCACCATCCACTCCGGTCATTCCCTACGGCTTGGAATTGAATCTTCGATCTGCTTTGGCAAGATGGCAACACAGACTCCATTGCACTAGTGGTTTGAGTATGCCTAAAACTTAAGACATGAGTGCATGAATGTGTTCCATCTGATAGATCGATGAATTCCGGATAAACTGAAATGGTCCACTTGTTGGCGATTAGTCTTTTGTCACAAATCTACGATTGTCGCAAAAGTGCTAAATAATGCCTTGTCTTCAGTTAAAATCAGGCCTAACTGATTTTTCTTAGATTATATCTTACAATGGGAATTGTCAGGTTTTAGATTAGTTATTGCAGTCTGGACATTCCTCGATAAAATTCTTCTCAGTATAATTATCCTCATCTGGAGCTAAAACAAATCCTGTGGACTTGCATGTTGAACAAAAAAAGAATCCCCCATATAGTTCAACTTGAAACCTAATCGTTTCCTCTGCGTTTCGTTGATCAATAACTCTCAGTTTATCGACTGCCTGATCATTTGCAGATTTAGTATCCATCCTCGATATCCCTACAATTCTAGATTGAATACATAATAGCATGACGACTATATAAAGTCCTCTCGGCAACATGAGTTTTAAGTCTCTCAATTCATTTATTCCAACAGCCATAAGAATTGTGCCTAGATGATTGATGCTCTATATAGGCATCGACTAAGTAGTGCAAACATAGATCTATCGCTAGTGATAAGACATTCAGAAATTATAGAGTATGATAGATACCTTGAAAGGGTAAAGTGGTTTTCGCTCAATATCTATTTGTGAGGAAGAATATACCTGTAAAATTGGACGAATCTTTCAAATGTAAAATATAGTCACTATTGGGGGCCCTATCGTATCAACCAAATATTGTATCGGCTAAGATTATTTGTTATACCTTTGACCAATTAATACTGTTTAATCCAATATAATTGGACAATATACAAAAAGTATGAGATTGATTTAGAGGTAAGATCCTTTCGAATCCGACCAAACCCACCAATTAATCACCGGCCTTTTGATAGTAAAAGTTCCCATGCAATTTCAGATCGCTTGTTTTAGGTAATCATAGCTTCAGGTAGTTATGGCTTTAGAGTAGCACAATTAAAGATCCGCTTCTTTGTGAATCTATCATGTTTGAAACATTATTCCTGCGTCATAATTCTTCACAGTTGTCCCTTTAAGATCCAAAGCGATCTCTTCATTATCAACTAAAATTTCATTGTAGGTGATTTTTATTATCGATCCATTATAATGGAAACCATCTGCAAGTATTGTGAGTTCTTCTCGTTTACTATCAATTTTTGCATCAAACAAGACTGATTCAGATCTATTTTGCATCGTAAAGTGCATAGGCTCATAGTCTATAGTCCAATTTGAACTCCTTCCTTCATGATGCCAGCTGTTTTCGGAAAGGATGGCTTTTAAATTGTTCAAAGAATCAAAGAAATTAACGTCAAATAGAATGTACTTGTTCTCTGAATGCCTATTTATCGTGATAACATCAAAATCATCTATCACCAAAATTCGAGGGGTATTTACAAACCTACATTTCCCAACATTGATAGAGGTATCTAATGAAGATAATGCAAAGGCACTCTCCTCATGAACTTTATTATAGGGGCTGATCTTCGAATCTCGTAATTGTGATTCTTGCAATTCGTTATTATCGTATTTGTTTCTATGAATTGGACAAAGTACTGCTATGTTTTCAGGAAGATACACACCAGTTCCTTGTCTTACGATATCAACATACTGTAATATCGGACAGCCGCATATCATGCATCCGTACGATGCTTCTTTTTTCAGCTGATTCTCTATCTGAAGTGGAGGGCTAATTGCTGTCATAATATATTTTTGCTTTTTTAATTAACAGAGTAATAATATAAATTACTAGTACGTCAGAGCACTCTTAACTGTTTTTGAGCTCGAATTATTAAGAGCATGTTATTACTTTGCAGAAAAACACAATAAGCACGTGCATATGGCTTTTATATAATTTTTTTAAATGTTACGGTAAAGTACCTATTTGCCCTGACAAGAATGTCAAGCTTATTTGTCAAAATTCACTCTTATCAAAATTCCCTACTATAGTTATGGTAGATTTGTTAATATTTTTTATATCCTATTTTTCTATGCTACAAATTGACTATAAAATGAATACAAAAATATTGGGTCTTATTGCAATCGCAGCATTAGCTATAATGCTTGTCACGACTGCTATATCAGGTGACGTATTTGCTCACAGACACGGACACGGCGGCAGTCACAGTCAGTCTTTGGCTCAAGTAAACAATGGCTGTTCTGGGAGTTGCTCTAACATAGGAAGCCAGATTGATGGCAATGGCAACAACGTAGCCATTAGTAGCAGTCAAGGATAAAAACTGAAATTTACGGTATTTTTCCCTCCTTTTTTGATTATTCCCAAACGAGATTTAGCATCTCATATTATTAAATCAGAACCAGAAAGAAAAAGACTAGTCAGTAAATCAAGGTGGTAGTCTGATAGCCATCACCACCAAGTAATAACCTACCAGACACACCACCACTACACCACCGGTGTGTATGCAATTGCACCCCGTCGAGCGCATAATATCCTACACTAACAAAATATATCAGTTTTTTGAGATTATTTTAGGCTGAATATCAAGCGACATTGACTGTAATCACTTAGTATAACAATTCCTGAATCTATTGAAGTCTTCGAATCTAGGAAAACTATATTATTCGCCGAATTAGTCGAACCTGCAAGTAGATATAATAGACTATCTACTAGATAGCCAACCCCGACTGTTGTACCCAGCAGTTTAATAGCATCGAGTTCGTAATATAGAGTAACGACAGCAAATAATGGAATATGATTCAAGTCTGATACTAAGTTAGAAGATGAATACATGAAAGGTCTGGGAATAATAAATAATGCACAAGACTTCGATATAGTAAAAATGTTTCATCACGATATAAAATATTTCGAAATATTCGGACTCCCAGAGAGTGAATTGTGTCCTAAGGTGACTGAGAATGGTATTGATTTGAAACAGCTTAATGAGTGGGAAACTAGGATGCAAGAAGCGGTCAATCAGCAGACTGTTCCTTTATCAGGGATTCTAAGGAATCTAAACTGCAGCCCAAATGTATTGGGCGGTGTGATACAGAAGTATAAAGATGGAAATGGATTTTAGGACCATGCCACCCTCCTAGAACTAAAGAAGTTTGGGATATGGTGCACTCTATCTCAAACTCGACTTGACCCAGTTTGTTATTACTTTGCTTCGTCTTCTTCCTATGGCATTCAAATGTCGGTCCCTCCTTCCTCAGTGACATGCAGATGGCATTGATGGCAGGCAGGAATATTGCGTAAGAGCAATAGTACTACGACGAAATCGTATTTGAACAGTGGTTACCTAAATCCACTGACAAGTCATTTGAACTCAGTAGACCTGTTTTATTTGTCCAATCACCTTAGCCAGAACTATTATCATTTTATTTGACTCAACCATGGTTATGTTCTACTTTGATTTGGTGATAGCAAAATTCCCATGGCATAAGCGCTTATACTACTTGGATCGGACTTGAGATGATCTTTTGAGGAAGCTGAAAAAAATTGTAAACCTTGGGTAGTTGAAGGACGCAACGACCACAGCATATTTCCGAGTCCTGTATAATGAACTTCACCACCGCCACCGCATAATGCATAGACAGAATCCTCAAGATACACCTCCGGATTAAAAATACTGGTATCAGTAAGAGAAACAGATACAGAGGGATGGGGAGCTACGCCTGAAGTCTTTTTAAAAGCACTTGTGTAGATTCGGCCTACTGGAAGCTGTTGTGTGATTGAAATCGCATAAACTTTCAAGTTTGCAGGGTCCCATTTTAGATGATCTTTTGAACGTGCTTTCCACGAGCAGATGCCATCATTAAGACAATGCCTTTGTCTCTTAGCGTGGCATATTCTATCAGTTGTTTAATTTGCTGTCTTGTAAATGGTTTATCCTCAACTACTGTTCTGTGTTTTGCCTTAAATTTCTTTAGTTTCTTCCAATTTATCCTAACATCATTCATTCCATAAAAATGGATTGTTGCTGCTACATACACTGATACTGACGCAGAGGATAATCTTTTTTCTTGTCGTAGATAAATGATATAATCACGAACTATTCCCTCTAACTTGTTAATGTCTTCTTTTGCAAGTTGCAATATTTCTTCATAGTCTGCCTTTTGACAGAATTTAATAGAATAGGAAATGTTTCGTTTATAGTCTGCCCTTGTTACCTCACTGTCAATGCTGTTAATGAAATTTCGATACGCATCTGAATGCTGCGACCTTAAATCTAGTTCAATTTGCTCCTGTCCTGGTCTCCTCAATCCTTTATGCCAGTTAATTGAGCGTGAAACTAATTTCTAATATTAGCACAGAGAAGTAATAATATAAATTAATATTTCATCATTTTTATTAGCTTCAATTTGTCAGCATAATGGAGAGATTAATTGAAACAATATGCCTACAGAATTCGTATCTAAGTAAAAGGATCATATAATTTGGGTAAAGTGCAAATAATCAAATCGTGCGGACTGAATTCCGAAGAAAGAGATTCGAAGACAACTTTTGGATGATCTAATTAGAAAATCGCGATTTCATATCATGTCGGCAAGTTTGTATCGATCAGAACAACACTCAAAAAGATATCATTAGCAAAAGATCCTGAGATTTTTGTGCAGTGGTAGAGACAAATCACCAATTGAGATAGACAATCCTGGATAGAAGGAATTAAATTGGGATCTCGTTTAAAAATAAAATCTATCTTACCATATCTGAGGATATTTTTATTTGGGCCCTACAGTTGCGTCGTTTTAGAGATGAATTCAACCATGATACAAATTTATCTTCGAACTTTTTTCCTTTCGATTCGTCTACACCGTGAGGGTCGTGTTCGTAAATCTTTTCTACGAATTGTCCGGAGATAAATAATTTGGCAAATGACCATCCAGCACTCGTAATAGGCGGGTCGATAGCAAAAACCTCTTTACTTTCGAAACTACAAATCTTTTGAAAATTAGTCAAAAGCGAAGTAGCTATGGAAAGGTCTGATTCGAAATTTGTGGACTGAGTTTGAAAGTCTAGGATAAATGTCGTGAGCGGTTCCATGAAAGGATATGCATATTCATTCACACATTGTCTTATAAATTGTGATAGAAGCTAGAACTCTAAAAGAACACGGTGTCACAGCTAGGAAATTTGACGATTGGGTTCCCCGGCACGGTACTTTGGCCAACCTGAAAACAATTCAATCAGGCAGCCTGGTACAATAAGAGTACAAAGTTCAGAACATGTTAAAAACTTCGCACAACATAAAGACCGCACTTCATATTGCCAGTGTTCAATTACTAATCGGGGTGAGTCTCACAAGTTGAAGTAAACCGCCCCAAATTTACAATTGCAAATTCAGTATCTTCATGGGGACATCCTGGAATTACAATCGATAGAAGAACTATGACTGATAGATAGATAGACTCTAAAAACATTGAGACAATTTTTTTGAGCGTAGATGGATTCAAGCTCCCAGTATATATTTTTCAAACGCACTATATCCATACACGTTCATACGTCCACTAGATTATTTAACGAAGTCGATTGGTGTGTTACACAATAGATTATTAATCCTTATATCGAATCAGATTTGAATAGAATGAGAAGTTGGTGTGAAGATGGTCTATGATCGACGAAAGAAAGTTAAGATTAAAGCAATTAATACAAGATAGATGTATTAAAATTCTCGGTCATGATGTGACATTATCAAGCGGTGAAACGACTAATTACTACTATGACGTAAAGGGACTGTTTGATGGAGAAGGACTAAATTTATTGGGAGAGCTCATGCTGGCAGAGATTTCCAAATTTAACCCTAAGTCAGTTGGAGGATTAGAAGTTGGTGCTATTCCCTTGATTTCCGTGATCGTAGCTTTGGACTATTATAGGAAAATTAGCCGCACCGGTGTCAGTGGGTTCTACGTAAGAAAATCTTTAAAAGAGCACGGGCTACAAAAGAAAATTGAAGGAAATATCCAAGATCCCGTTGCTATAGTCGAAGACGTAATGACGACCGGTAATAGTATCAAATTAGCAATCGATGCAGTAAAAGAACAAGGGGCTTCTGTAGTCGGTGTTGTTTGTGTAATAGATAGAGAAGATCCCCGAAATGTCATAAAAGATCATATCAGATGTATGCCACTCTATACACATTCCGAGTTCGAAAAATTTATAGAAGGACAGCTAAGTTCTCGTGGAAAATAGTTTGCTAAATCACTGAAAATCACTTGCCTGCAAACCAATAAATCGACTGGTTATGAAGGCACCTTTACAATTTTATTTATTCAATTGCCCTCTGAAAAGGGTTCCAACTAATGGATTTACAGCGTAGGGGAAGGTACATTTCATCCAAATTGCTATTCGAATGTAAAATGGAACTACTATCTCGGTTCTAGGAGAATGCGATGCTGAAATAATTGCCTTAGAAACACTTTTCGGATCTAGCATGAATCCGGTGTAATTTGGCTTCCGCTCCCGAAATGACTTATGATCAAAAAAATTAGTCTTGACCCCTATAGGACTCACTACAGTTACACTCACTCCGGTGCTTTTCAATTCTTGATGCAGCGATTCTGAAAAGCCTAGCATAGCATATTTTGAAGCACAGTATGCGGCCATGCCCGCAACTCCAAAGCTAGCAGCTACAGAGGCTACGTTAACTATATGACCCGAATGTCTCGACACCATGGAATCCAAAAAAACTTTTGTACAATAGATCATGCCAAAGTAGTTTGTGTACATGATAGATTCTATATCTTCTATCTCTTGACCTCTCACTTCGCCAAATGTTCCAAACCCTGCGTTATTAACTAGAATGTCAATCTTGCCTAATTTCTGCAATATGTCTCTCCCCATCGCTAGTACATCATCTTTCTTGGAAACGTCGCATGCATATGGAATTACTTCAAAATTTTCTATTCTCCCTACTTTTCTGGTTATCGTCTGTTCGATCTGCTTTTGAAGCGTAACCAATTTGTGTTCAGTACGAGAGACTATAACTATTTTTGAGGCACCATTCAACGCAAAATCGATTGATGTTTGGCGTCCTATGCCGGACGAAGCACCCGTAATTAGTACAAACTTCTCTTCGAACTTTCTCGAACTTTTTCTGGAGGTTACGCGACTAGCTCTTAAATTCAATCAATATCACTGATTTATAGTTGCCTCGCTTACAAAAGTTTCTTACTATACAACAACTCTGCAAATAAAAATTTTTCGGTCCCGGGAATGTTAACTTTCTTAGCAATGCAATATACTAACTGTAGATAAGACAATATGGCCAAATGTTAAGGAGTACATCTACTCAGCTATTAAGCTGCTTTCATATGATAAAAGTAGCATTTATTATGGTTATAATCTTGATCCCATCTTTGTAGCGAAATAATAGGGGTTCGAACACATATCACAATATTTTTTATCAGCCCAATTGGATTAGGGCATGCGACCAGGGACATTGCGATATTGGAACGGTTACGCCACTTGGACGTGAACAAGCCCGACATTGTTAGTGGATTGGATGCATGCAATATGGTTGCAGCATACGGATATCAAGCATACGATGCTTACCGTCCTAGCCAATTTGCAGTTGACAACAAAATGAGACTTAAATACTCTTCGATATGGTTGTTGAAGTATCTCAGCTATTATAAAAAATGTAAAGCAATAGCAAGAGGATTTATACAATCTGATGAAAAAGGACTGGTGGTAAGTGATGAGGACTTTGCATCTATTTCGATTGGAAATGAAATGAAAAGAAGATGTATCCTTATAACTGATATTGTTAAAACCTCATTTATCAAGACCCGCCTTCTTTCAATATTTGAGTCAACAATGAATAAATCGATGCAAGAAATGATAAAAGGCTGTGACCGAGTTATAATCCCTGAGCATGGGGAAGATCGAGGTAATATTTCATATGTTGGTCCTATAGTAAGAAACGTGATCACACCGAATAGATCGGAATTGAGAAAAAGGCTTGGAATGAACAGGAGGACAATAGTTGTAAGTATAGGAGGCACCGACTCTGGCAAGTTTTTGATTAACAAAGTTATTACTGTTCACCAGTTACTTAGAAGGAGACTTGATACTGATTTATTTGTCATTTCAGGTCCATCCCTAACACTCAAAAACTCTAGCGATGATTTTAGGAATATTGGCTCGGTTGAAAATTTACATGAGTATATTTATGCTTCAGATCTAATAATTTCCTTAGCAGGAAAATCAACTATCGATGAGTCCGCAGTATATGGTACGCCAGGGATTTTCATTCCAATCAAAAATCATTTTGAACAGGAAGAAAATGCAAGATTGATGGGCTATAAATATGAGGATATTTCCAAGCTAGAATCATTGATTGAAGATAAGATCAGTGCAGCCGGAAGTAGACATGATGTTAAGGTAGATCAGAATGGAGCTCAGAAGGCTGCTGACATAATCGCAAATTATAGCAACTGATGCTTATACTGTGTTTAACTATTAAAGTAACAATTTTGTGGAGAATCTACTAATTCATGATAGAATTTGAATATATGCGAATGGCTAGTGGTAGTTATTCTGACTTGTTGCTAAATATAAAATCCATAGCATGTATAATCTATCTGAATAAGAATCAGACACAGATTGTATGAACTATTGCTTGATAATTTGGTGCTGGTTACTATGTGTTTTTGATAACTGCAACTAACAATACTCTATACTTCTCCCTGATTATTGAACAACTTTGAGAAATGACAACTTTTTCAAAATCAAGATAGCAAACATACCTATGACTTAGACGAGTGGATCAATAGCTTTACAGTATGTAGTATTAGAATAATAATAAAATAATTTTTGGCAAAAAAAGCCTAAGGGAGTTAGTTACTTGGTTACTTTAGATTAATCCTCCGCCCTAGCATCTGCGGTATAGGTAACGATAAATTTGTGTCCATCTAATGTATGAAATGCAACTGCATTACCTGCAAAGTTAAGAGAGCCTGATGGCACTGAAGTATTGCTGGGTCCCTTAACAAGCGTGATCGCTACCTGTCCTTTGCCAAATGGAGCAGTCAATGGTTTGCCAACTGAGCTTTCATTACCACTTACGCTCTTATTGTCATACTTGTGTAGTATGACCATTTTAACTGGATAGCTTGCGGAATATGATATGGTTCCAGTCCAAATCTTTCCGTCATCACGCGGTGGAATAGCCATTATCAACTGGTACATCTGATGGCCTGGCAAGGGATCTGGTCCAGATGCTGCTGTTCCTTGAACTATATAGTGATCCAGTGGATTACTGCTTTTTTGAGCATAAACTGTTGTTACTCCGATAGATGGTGCAACAGCCAATACAAAAAACATAGCTACAATAGAGGCCGCCAGCAAAACAGAATTCTTTTTCAACCCCCTTTTTGTTGGGAAAAGGTGCGTACTCATTGCATACTGTATCGATCTCAATATTATGATTTACGACTACAAGGTAGCACAATAATGACATCGTTAGAAATGGTACACATTGTGGCAGGAGCTCAAATGATTGTTTGGTTGGTAACTCCAATAATACGAAACAAATACCGCTCATACTAATGATCCTACTAAAGAGAATTTATCTAAAGCATATTCTAATAAGGCTTCCGAGTGTAACCAAAAAGTATTAGTAAAGACAACTGTAGATACTATGAATATAACTAAAAAGAAATACTCGATATTAATTGTAGATGATGAGCCTGATACCACCTTGACTCTGAAGGAGGGCCTAGAAGATAGTGGCTTTGCGGCGGTTAACACGTTTAATGATCCTCTGCTAGCATTAGCTGCTTATGAGCCTGGCAAGTATGATCTGCTCTTACTGGACGTCAAGATGGACAAAATGGGTGGATTTGAGCTTTACAAGGAGATACAAAAAAAAGATAAAAATGCAAACGCCTGTTTTATCACTGCATATGAAGTTTACTATGAATCATTAAAACAAGAATTCCCTAGTCTGAATGTCGGATGCTTTATCACAAAGCCAATTGAAATTGGCAGCTTAGTTAGAAGAATAAGAATGGAACTGGAACCTGAATAATGCTGGACAAATGTTTGAACTACTGTTAGGACGGGTCTCTTGCCATTGTCGACCATTTGAGTTTATGAATCTGCAATCTAATGTATTGGTAATAGGATCTTTAGGCCTCCTTGCACTCACTTAGAATTCAAGCCTCGATACCACTATCGTTTTATAAACAATGATTAGCTGATTTCGAAAGAAAATGCAATTGTATTTGGGGTCAATTCTCTAAATGACACGGTCCGCTTCGCGATAGGCTCAATTATACCCTCTAACATGGCTTTTAGAATTATTGAAAAATTGATATTGATCTCGTGGTTGATGGTAAAGTAGTGTCTATTATTATCCACTCTATGAGAAAATGACTGAAAGCGTTTGAACCACAGTTCTAGGAATTTAATTAGGCTAACCGTGTTTACCTCTGGGAAAAAATAAGATACATACTCTTTTGCAACTGTAAGTCCGAGATCTTTACCAAGCTCCTCGGCACGCTTTTCGGTCACCTCGTCAAAAGTTTTTCTAAGAAAACCCTTACTCATTAGCATGAATCCAAGCTCTTCAAAATAAATTTCACTAGTCATATAATTTTCCAAGATTTTATTGACTAGGCTACTAAGTGTAACACCTCTTTTCCTAGCTTCAACTTCTAAGGACTTCAGTACATACTGTCTCAATCTGAAACTAGAATGAACCAGCCTTTCAGATCTCTTGGAATCCCTAGGCAAGTAGAATATGAGAGACTCACCTACCATAGTTATTCTTTTTTTCTCCCAATAACTGTGTAAAGAACTGGAAATATTGTGATTATTGAATTTATCAATCACATTTAACATTTTTTCATTAGTAAATGACGTTGTGCTGAAGGTAATCCCGGAGGCTAAAACAAATGCGATTGCAAGTCTAGTACTAATCTTTTCAAACGTCGGAAAATCTGGATGCATTATACTCCTTTCAGGCACTTCGTCAAATAGAGTGTATGAGATTTAATAAACACTTCCCGATAACCTTTTAAAGGCATTATCAGAATCCAGTCACATATCTTGTTGATTGACCTAGGATAAACTAGGCGACAATAACTAGTGCGAGATTATCATATATGCCCAGTGTTATGATAGGGAATTAAACTAGATTTATTGGACACTATCTGGAAAATATTAGAATAATCGACGTCCCTTTCTGATCTATTACAATGTTTATCTGATTGAATTTTCGTGTTCGTTGATGTTGCCTTTACTATTTTTTTGAATTCTTTAACTTTAGGAAAACCCTGTATCTTGTATTTCTGGTACTTCAATGCCAAGATAATTGCAGGCTCGGCTTGAGGCAAAATCTCAAGTAGATTTCGGATTTTGGAAAGTAAAATCCAAATAGTGTTTAATCAGGGGATTGATATTTCAATACGAAATGAAATGCGTGTAGAAAGTTTATTACAAGGTAAATACCCAACTGCCGAAGCCGAATTCGCTCGAATTCCCGGGAATTAGTTTTATTCAAGCAAAGGAATACTAAACCGGAAAGTAGCTCCACTAGCATCCATATTTTCTTCAAACCAGATTTTGCCTCCGTGCGCTTCAATTATGGATTTGGATATAAATAGCCCTAGACCTGTCCCACCTGAAGATTTGCTTGCAAACTTGGTAAACAACCTAGATTTTATCTCTGGGGGAACCCCAAAACCGGTGTCCTTTACACTAATTAACAATTGGTGCCTTACATTATCTTTAGAAATTGTAACAGAAATTTGTCCTCCCTTGGTAAATTTAGCTGCGTTATCTAAGAGATTTAGCAGGACTTCAGTAATCCTCTCCTCATCAGCAATAACAAATAGTACGTCCTCAGTCGAAACTTTGGAAAAGTCCTCGGTGAACTTGTTATAAATGACCTCGCTGCCTTTGTATGTACCTGGCAATAAAGAAGCATTGTGTTGGAATTCATCGACTAGGCTTAACACTAGCTTTTTTAGATCAAATCTCTTCTTGTTCAAATACAAGGCATGGCTTTCAATTCTCGTCACCTCCAAG
>DATBGR010000076.1:0-2525 GCA_036557905.1 Nitrososphaeraceae archaeon
CCTTGCATATTAACAGCTAATATTCTTACTGTTAATCTAGCAATAGCACTGGGAGATAATGACAGTAACAGTAATTTTTCTTCTGTAAATAAAACTAGTAACAAGATATTAAATTCAAGTATGTTACAGAAATATAATGCCACAGATATTTTAATTTCTACAATCAATTCATCTCAAAATCTTTTATCAAGAGCCTTAAACGATATAAATTCAAATAATACACAAATTGCACTGTTGGATTTGAATAACTTAAAAACAAAGATAGAACAATATCAGTTATCTGCTCTTGATCTATTATCTAATCCCATCCTTCAGTCATCAATAACTTACTTAAACTCAGCACAGGATGCAATAAAATCAGGTAACATAGAGAAGGCTGTTTCAGAGCTAAGCATTGTTGGTCGACTTAGGCTTCAACACAATCAAGGCATGATGGAGATGAAACTACCTATGAAAGGTGAGCTGAATTCTACATTCAACTCATTAGAATCACACTTGTTAGCTGCCAATGAAGCTGTTACTGCAAATTATACTCAAAAAGCCATCTCAGAAGTTAATATGGCAAAAGACCAACTATTTGCGCATCAACTTTCGATGATTGATTTTATAAGTTCATTATTTAACAACACGAGAACACATCTAAAACAGTCAATGGATGACATAAAAAACAACAATAAGCAAGGAGCGATCTCAGAACTAAATATTGTAGAGCAGTTATTAAATGCTCATCAGCGAGGAATACTTATTATGATTGGAATGCCAAAAGTGCGAAGTTGACTTGATTGTATCAGGTTCGCTTTAGCCATTATATAACTAGATGAAGGATATGGTTTGAGAAATGTCAGATAACCAAATGAGGCGTGCTTTTCTGAAGAGAAGCATAAAAGAAGATCTTTCTTTGTCCCGGGTTCTGTAATAATCAGTTTTAATAATATAATAAGCACTACTTATAATATGGTATCCATACAGTATTTTTGACTGTGATCTCAAGATCTCAACATATTTATTAACAATAGTATTCCTCTAATGCCCTAAATGAAAACGATCGAAATGTGATTTGGGGTTTGAGATACTATTATTGATACTGGCAGAATCTTAATTCGATTTGAATTCTTCCAAATACAAAATAGGTAAGCTTAATGGCACTAGTACAGTAACTGTTATGACTTGATCTAAAAAGCAATCAGCTATGGATCCTTTGACGGTGTTAACTATAAACCTTAAACTGAGGAAGAATCTACAATATTTACATAAAGATAGCACATAATGATATAAACTTAAAACGAGCAAAGGAATTAAATCGGTTAAAATTCACTAAAACCGTTCACACTTTAATCTATGTTACTACCACCAGTAATAACCAAGACTTATATTGTGAATATCCTTTGCCCGTGGATCCTGTCAGATATAGCCACAATTAATATATTATGATTTTTGGTATGGTCGACGAATGTACCAAAATTGAAAAGACAAACTATCTAGCAAACTATTTAGTAATGGAATTATTTAATCAATTGTTATTTTCAAATTTATAATCAGAATAACTTTCCTCAGCTTTCACTTCAAATAATTATTATGCATGGATTTGAAACTTATTTGAAGGTTCTACATCATAGGCAGAATAGGCAAATCGTTTACATGACATTCCTTTGAAATTGTCTCTGCATTACTACCAATCATGATTGATATTGCATACTAACCATGGAGTGGTTCAATAGCTGAGTCATTGGATAAAAAAACTAGAGTTGATTTATCATTTCTAGATAGGTATCCACAGATTTATCCATGAACACTTGCTTATATCTGCTTAATATCTTTTTGACTTCTTTCTTATTCACAATGGTATATAGCTGTGAGCGTTCCGCAGCCTCAACTGATATAATACCCGTGTCTCTAAGCCTATTAAGATGCCAGGAAATGGTAGACGGTGCCTTTCCGTTGCACTCTACTATACTATTAAATGAACACATATCATGAGTTAGAATATACAACACCAATTGTCTTGCTATATTATTTTTTAATGAACTTAACATCTTTGTATCTTTATCAGGAATATGTGTAAGATAATATCTTGTCATCTTATTTCTGATTCTGTGCACCCTTATCTTACCCTTTCTCTCCAATATCAAAAGGTGATACGATAATACGCCATTACCAAATCCGGAAAGCCGCAAAAGCTCTCGATATCTGATGCCAGGATACATATTAATGTAATTTAAAACTGAATCCCCAGTAATTCGTTTGGATAGCTTAGATGCTCTGGCAGTATTGGTACTGTCACTAGATAGAGTACCTTCTAATGGTTTTATATCTACATTCATAATTTCTTATTACTCACCCTAATAACTCCAATTCCAAACAAGGTTAGCATTACAAACAATATTACATGAGGTAATTCAATTCTGACAACTGGTATGATTATATCCTCAATATTTGTAGTTGCAAAGACAAGGTACAGACATTCTATAACAACAAGTGATAAAAATCCTAAGGCCATAAATAACAGTCTACTAGATCGATTTCTT
>DATBGR010000077.1:0-4601 GCA_036557905.1 Nitrososphaeraceae archaeon
TATAGTACCGGGGCTCGTATTGTTACTTGCCTTAAATTCAAACACAAACAACTTCATATTTGGTCACACTTTTTCTGGAGGTGAAAGTGCCACTTTTTTGACCAAGGTTGAAATGATGAAAATAGAATCACTGTTGGCACAAAAGGATCTTGCGTCAAATGCTACTAATGCAAAAGAACATGCTGATCATCTAACTGAACACATAACGGCTAATGATACTAAAGAAATTAACGAAAGAAACCCTCGACTTGCTACTGAGCTGAATAACACATTATCAGATTTTGTAAAGACATTTGAGTCTCAATCACCATCAGAATCAGCAGTTAAAGAGAAGGCTAGTAGTCTTAGTGATGTAATATCTGAGGTAGTAAGCGCAAGAATAGATAAGCAGCAACTCGATAATGTAACCGTAAAAGCGCAAGTAGTTAACGATTTGGTTGGCGAAGGTCTGGAACACTACAATAGTTCTCTTGGGGAAACTGTGAAAAGTGAAAATCCAAAGGTAGTGGATGATGCCGACTATCAGAGTGCGCAAGCAGCAATCTCACGTGCAATCGACTTGTATAATGAAATCAAACCAAGCGGAAATGCAAATTCAACTGAATTGGCAAAGTCATTGAATTCCCTAAAAGACACGATTGATAGCAAGAGTCCCTTTGATCAAGCTGACAAAACAATTGATGATAAAATTACACCTATGCTAAATAGTATGTTCAAGCTAAAGCTGGCTGTAGAAGAAGAACATGGAGCAGAAGGACAAGATCATGGCGGAAACGAATCAAGTGCCTCGTCAGGAAATGAGACCCATTAGATAAATAAAAAAGGATGAAAGTAGGCTGTCTCTTCTGTTCTATTATTTTATTACTCATTTTTATTTTACTAACAAAAAACGAACTTGAAGATATTAATGCTCTCATTGTTGAGAATAATCCATTTTACGGATTAAGTAATCAAAAGATAAAGACTGTTGAGTCTACCACTGATGATAATTTGATAAACGTTAAACTAGAATATTCCCCTGAAGCATTTAAAATTGGTATTCCAGAATTTTTCAAGGCTACTTTATCTTATAAGGATACAAATCAAATAGCTTTGCATGCAGATACGGACATAGTAATATCTAAACATGGTAAAGAACTTTTTAAAGAGTCAAGTGGATACTCTAAACCATATGTTCACACTCCAAATGGAATAGTTCTCTCTTCCTATAAGTTTCCAGATTCAGGACAATATGTAATCTCCGTAAAGGTCCTAGGATTAAACTTTATGCCTGTGAATCCAAAACAAGTAAATTTTGCAACCAACGTTACTCACTCAAATGATAAATTTTTGATACAGATAGCAAAATGAGGTTCGTCTATTCAAAGCCCTATGAGAACAGAATGGATATTGATAATCATCTTTCCTCATTGTTCTTACCAAGAATATTATTTAATCGCAGGAAACTAGGCCTGCGTGGATTCAAAATAGTTCCAGTATTTGACACTAATACGTTTGAAGGTGTAAATAAGGGTTGATACAAATATTTGCCGTGTTAAGACGAGGTTTTCTAATACTGCCATTATATATTATGTTCAGCATATCACTATTCAGTAATATTGATAATTTTTATAATGCAAAAGTATATGGTCATCAATTTACTCCAAATGAAACTGCAAACTTTGTAGGGATTATAGGACAGATGCAAGCAGAATTGGAGCTTGTCCCGTCAAACCTAGCAACTAATAACGTGTCGCTGGCTCAAAATCATGCAATTAAGGCAGCTTCCCTTCTGACTCCAAGGATTTTGGTAGAAATTGCAGAAGACAACCCACAATTAGCCGGTGACCTTAGAAACGCAATGATTCAGCTGCAAAGCGTATCATCTTCTTCAGAGAGCCAAGTAAAAAGTGTTAATCAACTAGTAAATGATCTTAAAAAAAGACTGGGAGAAGATGCAGATGTCAGAATGGCACAGGTGCAACCAAGCTCTTCAAACCCTTTGGAGGGAGCCATGAAGTTTCTTGGAAACATATTTGGTGGCAGCAGTACGGAAGTAAAGGATCAGGATGCAACGCTTGAGGCTTTAGCTTTAGCCAATGTGGTAGATGGTGTCCTTATAAACTATGGTAACGCATACCATGTTGGATTTGATATGACCAATATGTCAAATATGGTTATGATTGGGAACAACAATAGTTCGAGTTCCATGGTAATGAACAATTCTGTAAGCCGAAATAATTCTGGCAGTAGCAATATGAATATGAATATGAATATGAATATGCAATCAATGAATACCTCGTCCAATACAATGACGATGACGGAACACGGTGGCCAAATGAACCCGGGTTACTCATTAGTTAATATGTCAGACTACCAGAGTGCTCAGGCACTTGCTGCGAAGGCATCTGAAATCTATAACACTAAGCTTAAGCTTACAACAATGAACAACAACAAAAACGTAACAGCTTTTGTTACCAATCTGGAAAAGGGTCTCACTCAACTTAATGACTCTATTTCAAGTAAAGCTTCGCCTCTAGATGTTATGATGATAGTTCACACACAAATTCATCCTAACCTGTTGGAAGCCTTCAACTTGCAGTTGCGTAAATAATAAACTCATGACAATAACGAAGTGATTGTCTGTTTTGCTTTGGTTCAAGTCTAGTTTCGTTCCTCAAGGTATTGTTGCGCTATTCTGAGACGTTTTAGCGACTTAATACAAAAGTACGTCGATAATGCAGCAATTATAAGAGACAGCAGAATTACGAGTAAGGTATAATTAACTGGCTTATTTGCTGTATTTGCAAATTTCACAGTCTCCACACCATGCGGACCATTTATACCAGGAGCACTCTCGTTTACAACTAAACCGAGACGATAATTTACGTCGTACAGGTTGGATCGCTGTATCGTTAGCTTTAGATCCCACGCTCCTGGGCCACTCAAGTATCCTCCTTCTATCGAATATGCAGTATTATTCTTCTTTACCAATTTAGCATATATAGGTCCTAAACTTAGATCCTGTTTTTTGAATTCAATAAATACATTTGAAACCTGATCGATATTTTGATTTTCACCTAAAATATTGATAGTGAAATTATTAAAACCAACAAAAAATGGCGATATAACAAGACTTATTGGTACCCCTTGGGCTTCAAGTGTTCGAGCAAATTCTCGTTGTGTACCTCTGGTGTTATGTTCTTTAGAAGTACCATTAGAAATAATATTATGATCTTGTACTGAGGGAGGAGAAGTTACAGTCAAAAGAGAAGCAGCACACAAAATACAAATCATTAAGATGACCTCAATCTTTATAGTTAGTTTGAGTGTTGAATGGACTTTTAGATATTCTTTTTCATGTGGAATTGTTTCATTAGCTTGCCCAAACGGTTGTTTATTTACCATTCTATTGATCCAAAGTTGATGATAACCTCCCATAAGGATAGCAGGCAATGCGATACAGAGTTTTGCTATTAACGTCTTTCCATAATCAGAAAGCAACAATTCGTCAGTGGTATTTATATGCAACCAGGCCAAAGATAGTCCAGTTATACCAATTATTCCGATCGAAACAGTAGCAAGAACTGAAAATCTGGCTAATATTACTAATTCAGTGAATTTTGATTGTACAGTAACCATTTGAAATTTCTCTGAAATAACTTTAGTGAAATTGGCTAGGTTTGGAAAAAACACATATGAAATGTACATTAATCCTCCAATCCAAATAGAAACAACTACAGAATGGATAAAGTCAGTAAGAATCCCCATATGAGACCAAGATTCTACTGAACTACTATGACTTACGAAACTGTTTGAGGCGATAAAAACACCAGTAGCAAAGAGTATAACGTATAACAGAATTGTTCTCCTGCTAAGAGATTTGGATCCATTAATTTTAGAATCTTTTGACACTACTTTATAGTAACAGTAACTTGCAAACATTATAGCTATACAACAAGTTATCCTTATGAGCCAAATGAGACCATTATTTGTCTCAAAAAAAATTAATGTCAAGTTAACAAAGTAGTTTGACTCAGATTCACTTATCACCGCTGCCTGAAATAAGAGGAGCATTGTTGACATTATTGCCATCACAATCGAAGAGGCAATGATTGGCGTCCTGACTCTATCTCTTGATTGAAAATCTACTGTAGACCTAATTCCTAATCTGTTAAAATTATTCCAAAGGTACATTTGTGAGATTACAAATCCTAAAATACATACTTGTCCTATTATGATAGGAGCCTTGATGATTGCCAAGATTGGAGAAAATAGGTTCTCCTGCTGTCTAGCATTTTTGGCGACGTCCTCCGTACCTGTCAAATGTCCAACCCCCACAACATATGCTCCCTTTGCTACGTGACCGTCATCTAATGACAAGGTTAGCCAGGAAACAGAATATACTCCATTCTTAATCAGATTTTTATCCAAAGATATTGTTCCTTCCCTACCATTTTGACCAGTTATCTTGAAATCATTATTATCTGCTCGTTGTCCTTCAGGATTTGTGACGTGAATGTAACTCACCTTAGGGTCAGGTCTTTCAGAAAACAAGATGGATATCTTAGAAGGAAACGACGCTGGTTTTTCAACTATGGAATTGGGTGCCAAACTATATC
>DATBGR010000078.1:0-3202 GCA_036557905.1 Nitrososphaeraceae archaeon
TATCTACTATTATGTTAAATAATACCTCAGTAAAAGGTTACCTTATTAAAACATACTGCTTAACTGTAATCTTTTCCATTCTTTGACATTTGTGATTGTAAGTAGATGATGTGATCCGTAGTCCAGAAATGGCTAATAACACGTTATGTCTTGCATTGGCCGCATAACTAAGATCATTATTACAGTTAAATTAATTTCTATGAGCTATGTTGTCTATCATAATGTTGCATAAATTCAGATTCGCTTTCAAATGTTGAGTTGCATTTGCTACACATAACAGGTTCTCCACTTCTCTCTCTATCTGTGGACATTAACTGATTTATGTATAACATCACTATTATAGATATTAGATATTATAAATCTGGAAATTCGTGGGAAAAGGCTTAGATTCATACATTCCTCTCGACAAGAATTGAATTGACATTTATAATTTATAAAAGTGATGAAGTCAGGTACGACTCCTTGTAGCCTTGTAGAAAATATAAATCAGATATTTATTCATAATTATGTAGATTCAGGGAAAGACGTAGACTTGACTTGTTACAGTAGCTGTAGCTTCTTTAATATCATTGGCACTGTCTGACAAATAATGTTCTTTATCTTTCAGACTGGTCCTGGGATAATCATGCCGGATGTCTAAAGAAAATTCGATCTTGTCCGAATTAATTTGACTAACTGCTACTATCTATAGATATCATCATCTCCATGTCAACAGATTTGTTTCTGAGTGAGCGATTCTATTAAAAAATTTAGGGATAAATTTCCTGCTGTTTAACATTAAAAAGACAAGATATACGAAAATCACTTGAGGCGGCAATCTTGGATAGAGGTGTTATTAATGATTATCAAGAACATACTCTTCAAACAACTAAAGAGATTACAGATAGCTACCTAGACTCTCAGAAGGAAATTATAAAGTCATTTCAGTCATTATGGGTTCCTTACGTAGAAAGTGTACGTACGGTATTTTGGGATAATTGGGCCTCTCCGCAAAGAATAACTGAGATCTACGCAAGAACAGTAAGTAATTGTGCAGATAATGCGGTAGCTACAACCCGAATAGCAAACAATGCAATCTTTGCAAATATGGGAGCATTCCGAACATTCATTGACCGTGAGAAAAATGATGTAAAAGAGCTTTCCAGAATTGCAGCTAATACTGCTAAAACATTTGAACAAGCAACAAGAGATACTGCTCATGCTTCAACACCAAAATATGGCAGTAATTTCAGATAAACAATAGAATATCATTAAACTAAGGCATTAGTAGAAAATCGTGAAATAAATATTCCCTTCCTAGAATTCCCAGAATTCCCCTTTATCTTTTGACAATTATATTATTTCAAATAATTTGAACACTTTTTCTGAAGATCATGTGCCAAGATTGTTTACAAATTTAGATAGATATACAAGAATCGAATCACTTAATCCTAGTTGTCTTGTGGCATGGCGAGGGCGCGCCTCCCATATCCAGAAATTAATTCTGAAGAAATTTTCTCTATTTTGACAAAATAATGAGAAAATATCTAGATACCTACCAGAAGAAAATGACAGCACCAACATCTTAGCTAAAGAGATCGAATCATGGAAAGACTTTAGATATGCTCTGAGGGAAGAAGATGCATTTCTATTTAATGAGATGTTATCTGAATGTATAAAAAATAAGGACTATATTAGAGCTGTTATGCCCGAAGGAGAAAATTATTCAGCTGAATCGTTATTCATGCTCAGTATTGCAGCAGCAAAAGATGATAAATGAATTGATCGCTAAATTGACCAAATATGAAAACTTACAAAAACAAAAACAATGATGATGTCAGATCAAATCTTCAGTCAGCGTTAAACGTATTCATAATTAATTTCCCATTATGATATTTTTGTAGTTTCAAATTATCCTTCGGATTTATTCATGAAGGATTCACATCATTAGATAGATCAGGATGCAATATAACCAGGGATACAGAAATACAGAAAGTACATTGCGTAAATGGAGAGAATAATAATTTTCTATGCAATTATGAATGAAGTTTTGATTTGATCTCATTTACCAGTTGTGCAGTATCTATTGGCTTTCTGATAAACCAATCAACATCTAATTCTGGATGGTCCTTCTTTAGAGTATTAGGATATCCTCCGTAAGCTGTGATAAAGCAGTATTTGACATTATCATCTATATTTTTTAATTTTCTATACAAATCAAATCCATCCATCTCCCGCATCTTTACATCAATAAGCGCGATATCATAAATACCAGCATTGAAATTAGATAAGGCTGTATAAGGGTCATTAAATGACTCAACTTCGAATCCCTCCCCTTTCAAAATCTGTTCGAAAGTGAGTGTAATATCGAATTCATCATCTATCACCAAAATTCTATTTTTTGATTTTGGTACTTTTACAGAGTTAGCTACTTCTGCTATCGGTTGCAAATGTCTGACTTCACTAGTATACATATCTCATATATACAAAGTTAATATACATTGACAATCGTTATTGAAAACACTCTTTGGCTCAGCTGAATTCTTAGATAAATTGGGGGGCGCTCAGCAAATCTGTATTAGAAAACACCTTTCCAACATTATTCTGGATGAGAGAATCGGATTTTCACTGGTGTACTGCTCTTGCAGATGCCTGTCAAGTCCTATAAGTGTCCCAAGTGCCCTACATGTCCCACCTAGACCAAATGTGTGCAATCAAGGATATTGGGATGCAAGGAATGCGTATATGAATGGAGGATATTTTGACGACTATTGTGTTGCTGGGGATAACCACTAGACTCTGACTAGAATAGAAGAACCGTTACCCCAGCATGCTCAAATACTGCGTATAACTTTATTAGAACCAACTCCTATGAAACAATCAATGTTAACAGTATCATGTAAAGAAGTAGGTATGGATTGTGACTATGTAGCCAAAGGTGATACTGAAGAAGAACTAATGAAAGACGCTGGTCGACATGCTGTTAAGGACCATGGTTATAAGGAAGAAGACATAATGAAACCAGAATTAGTTGAAAAGATAAAAGCCCATATTCGCAAGTCCTAAAGAAGGACATAGTTACCTAAAGTCTGATTATACGTAACTACTCTATTAGGAAGGAGGTGCGAAGCACCGACCGACTGGTGGGTTTGTATGAATATGAATTCGGTCAATATGTCAAAATACGGACTCTGTTAGTTTTTTTGCTGCTGCAATATATCCG